>NZ_JBYTEO010000001.1:0-220539 GCF_058791355.1 Pseudomonas sp. EB271-G4-1 | reverse complement strand
GTTAAAGAGCGGTTGGTTAAGATCTTTCGCCTCAACCGAGGCGCGCATTCTACAGCAGCCTCATTTGCTGTCAAGTGGTATTTTTCAGAAGTTTTCAAGGAATCCTTAACAACTTCAACCACTTGCGCTTCAGATCTCTCATCAGCGGGAGGCGAATTCTACAGCGTTACACGCTGCTGTCAACACCTCTTTTTCAACGTCCTTGGCGCTTCGATGAGCTGAAGCAACCTGCTGCCGAAAACTGCCTAACTCGTTGCTTACCAAGGAGTTTTCCGTTTCGACTGCACCGGAAGTGGGGCGAATTATAGGCTTCCAGAATCTGCCGTCAAGCATTGATTCCGCTTTTCTATCAACAACTTGCAGCAAGCGCCAAAAACTCAGATTGAAACCTATATAGAGGATTAAGCACTCCTCTATATAGAAGGGCCTATCAGAGGACTCCCGAATCTCTGAGTGCAGACACGGCCCCAGCGTCCAGACTCAGCACCCGCTGCAAAACCTCCAGCGTATGCTCGCCCAGCAAAGGCGGTGCATAGCGATACTCCACTGGCGTCTTGGACAACCGTATAGGACTGGCCACCTGGGGCACCATGCCAGCCAGCACGTGAGGCAACTCGATGGCCAACCCGCGCGCCTTGACCTGCGGATCTTCAAACATCTGAGCCAGGTCATTGATGGGGCCACACGGCACACCGGCCTGTTCCAACTGAGCGACCCATTCGGCGGTAGTCTTGAACACCGTAGCCTGACGGATCAGGGGGATCAGCACCGCCCTGTTTGCCACCCGCAGCTTGTTGGTTGCAAAACGCGGATCGTCCGCCCACTGAGGCTGCCCAGCCACTTCGGCAAACTTGCGAAACTGCCCGTCATTCCCGACCGTCAGGATGAAGTCGCCATCAGCCGTAGGGAAGTCCTGATAAGGCACGATGTTCGGGTGTGCATTGCCCAGGCGCTTTGGCGCATTGCCCGTTGTCAGGTAGTTCATCGCCTGATTGGCCAAACAGGCGACTTGAACATCCAGCAATGCCATATCGATATGCTGCCCACCACCATCGTGGTCTCGATGCGCAAGCGCGGCCAGGATAGCCACAGTGGAATACAGCCCCGTGAGGATGTCCGTCAGCGCCACACCCACCTTGACCGGCCCAGCACCCTCTTCGCCTTCAGGTCGACCCGTCAAGCTCATCAGGCCACCAAGGCCCTGGATCATGAAGTCATAACCTGCGCGCTTGGCGTAGGGACCGGTTTGCCCAAACCCGGTGATCGAGCAATAAATCAGATCAGGATTGATCGCTTTCAGCGACTCATAGTCCAGACCGTAGGCCGCCAGACCGCCGACCTTGAAATTCTCGATGAGGATGTCCGACTTGGCCGCCAAGTCACGCACCAGCTTCTGCCCCTCTGGACGCGTGAAGTCGATGGTGACCGATTGCTTGTTGCGGTTGGCCGACAAGTAATAGGCAGCCTCGCTGGTGTTCTCGCCATAGGCGTCCTTGAGGAACGGAGGGCCCCAGGCGCGCGTGTCATCGCCATTGCCCGGACGCTCGACCTTGATCACTTCAGCGCCAAGGTCGGCGAGGATCTGGCCGGACCATGGCCCAGCCAACACCCGCGATAAATCCAGTACCCGTAGATGTGAAAGCGCGCCCATGACGTTCTCCTATTAATAGAACGCCTGGATGCCGGTCTGAGCGCGACCGAGGATCAGCGCGTGGACGTCATGCGTACCCTCATAGGTATTCACCACTTCCAGGTTGACCAGATGACGAGCAACGCCGAATTCATCCGAGATACCGTTACCGCCCAGCATGTCGCGGGCCATGCGCGCGATATCCAGGGATTTGCCGCAGGAGTTGCGCTTCATCATCGAGGTAATTTCAACCGCCGCGGTGCCTTCGTCCTTCATGCGCCCCAGACGCAGGCAGCCTTGCAGCGCCAGGGTGATTTCGGTCTGCATGTCGGCCAGCTTCTTCTGGATCAACTGGGTAGCGGCCAATGGGCGACCGAACTGCTGACGATCCAGGGTGTATTGGCGAGCGGTGTGCCAGCAGAACTCAGCGGCGCCCAGCGCCCCCCAGGAGATGCCGTAACGGGCCGAGTTCAAGCAGGTGAAAGGACCTTTCAGGCCTCGGACGTCAGGGAAGATGTTTTCTTCCGGAACGAACACGTTGTCCATGACGATCTCGCCGGTGATCGATGCCCGCAGGCCAACCTTGCCGTGAATCGCCGGAGCGCTCAGGCCTTTCCAGCCCTTCTCCAGAACGAAGCCGCGGATGTCGCCGGCATCGTCCTTGCCCCAAACCACGAATACGTCGGCGATCGGGCTGTTGGTGATCCACATCTTGCTGCCGGTCAGGCTATAGCCGCCTTCCACTTTCCGTGCACGGGTGATCATTGCACCTGGATCGGAGCCATGGTTTGGCTCGGTCAGGCCAAAGCAGCCGATCCACTCGCCCGACGCCAGTTTTGGCAGGTACTTCTGTTTCTGGGCTTCAGTACCGAATTCATTGATCGGCACCATTACCAGCGAGGATTGCACGCTCATCATCGAACGGTAGCCGGAGTCGACGCGCTCGACTTCACGCGCAATCAAACCGTAGCTGACGTAGTTCAGGCCGCTGCCACCGTACTGCTCGGGAATGGTTGCACCCAGCAGACCCACTTCGCCCATTTCACGGAAGATCGCCGGATCGGTCTTTTCATGGCGGAAGGCTTCGAGCACACGCGGCGCGAGACTCTGCTGAGCGAACTGCGCAGCGGTGTCGCGGATCATGCGCTCTTCTTCGGTGAGCTGTTGATCCAGCAGCAGGGGATCGATCCAGTTGAAGCTAGCTTTACCGGCCATGAGTGTGTCCTCTCGAAACAGGTCAAATAACGTGCAGTGATCCTAGGCCGGGTTCGCCGTCTGGGCAAACGAGGATTTCGCATACTGTTGTGCTAATTTCTCACTCCGAGATGTCGCAAAAGCCATTTAAGGCGATGTATTAGTGAGGTTGACGTACATGCGCAGGAAAATACCCAGTACAACGGCCCTGATCAGCTTTGAAGCCGCCGCCCGCCATGAAAGCTTTACCAAGGCAGCCCAGGAGCTTTCGCTGACCCAAGGGGCAATTTGTCGACAGATCGCCAGCCTCGAGGAGTTCCTGGGCGTGGAACTGTTCCGACGCTCCCGACGCGGGGTCAAGCTGACGGAGGCGGGTCTTTCCTACAGTCGCCGGGTTGCCACCCAACTCGATGCGGTTGAGCGCGACACCCTGTCCGTGATGGGCCAACAGGGGGCCAACGTCATAGAACTGGCCGTAGTTCCAACGTTCGGGACCCAGTGGCTGCTGCCCAGGCTCAAGGACTTTCAACAGAAACACCCGGAAGTAACAGTCAACCTGACCAACCGCACACGGCCGTTTCTGTTTGCCGACACCGATTTCGACGCAGCGATCTACTTCGGTGATGCGGATTGGTCGGGTACTGAATCCCACAGGCTGATGGGCGAAAATCCGATGCCCGTGTGCAGCCCCAACCTATTGGGCCAAAAAAATGCCCTGACAGCCGCTGAAATCGCCGACCTTCCCCTTCTGCAACAGACCACCCGCCCCTACGCCTGGCGCCAATGGTTCGACTCTCAGCACCTGAACGTCCCACGCGACATGACAGGGCCGCGCTACGAGCTATTCTCCATGCTGGCCCAGGCGGCGATGCACGACATGGGGATTGCACTGATCCCGCCGTTCCTGATTCAGCGCGAATTGGCCGAGGCTCGCCTGGTGATCGCCAACCCGCAGGCGCTCTCCAGCATAAAGGCCTATTACCTGATGATTCCGGAGAGAAAGGTCGAATCGGCGTCTTTAAGGGCTTTTCGGGACTGGCTGGTAAATCAGGCCCATGGCTACAGCCTAGAAGGATAAAGGCCTGCAGAACTTATCTGACCTCGTAGTCAGAAAACTGAAAACCCTACAGATATAAGTAATTGTCGCATAGAGAGAAACTGTACGACGAAGCAGTACAAACGTGCCACAAGCGCCTGAAGACGCGGCTTTGCGCCACTATTCCAGGTCGATTCCGCATCATTCATATGGCCGATGTGTAAATTGTTGGATTTGCGCCAAAATGCCCGAAAGGCACGGCCTACAAGGGATTGAGCCGTTTGGTTGCGACATTCGGTCACGGGGTGACTTGTAGTTAATTTTCCGTCACCCGTCATAATCCCTTGTAAGGGCACAAAGTTCGCCTGCAAAATGCCGCGCCCCGCCTGAATTTAGCGGGGTCGTGCTGATCGGCCGCCCCAGCCGCACCATCCGTAGTGCATGGGTTTACTCAATAAGATCACGCAGGAGATTTGACGTGCACATTGGTGTTCCTCTCGAAACCCAGACCGGTGAAACACGGGTTGCTGCAACCCCCGAAACCATCAAGAAGCTGATCGGCCAGGGTCATAAGGTCACTGTACAAAGCGGCGCCGGCGTCAATGCCAGTGTTGTCGACAGTGCCTATGAAGCCGCAGGCGCGGCCATTGGCAGTGCCAGCGAGGCGTTTGGTGCAGAGCTGATTTTGAAGGTGGTCGCCCCCAGCGACAGCGAGCTTGCGCTGATTAAGAGCGGCACCGTTGTGGTGGGGATGCTCAATCCGTTCAACAACGAAACCATCGCCAAGATGGCTGAGTGCGGCATTACTGCCTTTGCCTTGGAGGCTGCTCCTCGCACCTCGCGCGCACAGAGCCTGGACGTGCTGTCCTCGCAAGCCAACATCGCCGGCTATAAAGCCGTGTTGCTGGCCGCTCATCACTATCCGCGCTTCATGCCGATGCTGATGACCGCCGCGGGCACCGTGAAAGCGGCGCGGGTGCTGATTCTCGGCGCCGGTGTTGCCGGGCTGCAGGCCATCGCTACGGCCAAGCGCCTGGGTGCGGTGATCGAAGCGTCTGACGTGCGTCCGGCGGTAAAAGAACAGATCGAATCCCTGGGCGCCAAGTTCGTCGACGTGCCTTACGAGACCGATGAAGAGCGTGAATGCGCTGTCGGTGTCGGCGGTTACGCTCGCCCGATGCCTGCCAGCTGGATGCAGCGCCAGGCCGTGGCCGTGCACGAACGCGCCAAACAGGCTGACATCGTCATTACCACGGCGCTGATTCCGGGTCGCAAGGCACCGACGCTGCTCAGTGCAGAGACCGTGGCACAGATGAAACCGGGCTCGGTGGTCATCGACCTGGCGGCTGCCCAAGGCGGTAACTGCCCGCTGACCGTGGCCGACCAGGTGGTTGTCGAAAACGGTGTGACCATCGTTGGCCCGACCAACCTGGCGGCCGCAGTCGCTGCCGACGCCTCGGCACTGTATGCACGCAACCTGCTGGACTTCATGAAACTGTTGTTCGATAAAGAAGGACAACTGGTGATCAACCTTGAAGACGATATCGTCGCCGCGTGCCTGATGTGCCGCGACGGCCAGATCGTGCGCAAGAACGGCTGAGGATAAAAACAATGGAAGACATGCTGATCTCTCACGGTATCTACAACCTGATCATCTTCGTGCTGGCCATCTATGTCGGCTACCACGTGGTCTGGAACGTGACCCCTGCACTGCACACCCCTCTGATGGCCGTGACCAACGCGATCTCGGCCATCGTCATCGTCGGCGCCATGCTGGCTGCCGCCCTCACCGTGACCCCACTGGGCAAGACCATGGGCACCCTCGCCGTGGCCCTGGCCGCAGTGAACGTGTTCGGTGGCTTCCTGGTTACCCGGCGCATGCTGGAAATGTTCAAGAAGAAAGCGGCTCCAGCAAAAGCTCCGGCAGCCAAGGCCGAAGCAATCAAGGCTGAGGTGCAGCAAGCATGAGCATGAATCTGGTTACTTCCCTGTATTTGATCGCCTCGGTCTGCTTCATCCAGGCGCTCAAGGGACTCTCGCACCCAACCACGTCGCGTCGCGGCAACCTGTTCGGCATGCTCGGCATGGGCCTGGCGATCCTCACCACGGTTGGCCTGATCTACAAGCTGGGCGCCGAGCTGGCCCACGACGGTATCGTCTACGTGATCGTCGGCCTGCTGATCGGCGGCACTGTCGGTACGATCATGGCCAAACGCGTTGAAATGACCAAGATGCCCGAACTGGTCGCCTTCATGCACAGCATGATCGGCCTGGCGGCGGTGTTTATCGCCGTGGCCGCCGTGGTCGAGCCACAGTCGCTGGGTATCGTCCAGAACCTCGGCGATGCGATCCCCGCCGGTAACCGCCTGGAGTTGTTCCTCGGCGCTGCCATCGGTGCGATCACCTTCTCCGGTTCGGTCATTGCCTTCGGCAAACTGGCGGGCAAATACAAGTTCCGCCTGTTCCAGGGCGCGCCAGTACAGTTTGGCGGTCAGCACAAGCTGAACCTGCTGCTCGGCCTGGCCACACTGGCCCTGGGCGTGACCTTCATGCTCACCGGCGACTACACCGCTTTCGCCGTGATGCTGGCGCTGGCCTTCGTGCTTGGCGTGCTGATCATCATCCCGATCGGCGGTGCCGACATGCCGGTCGTCGTGTCCATGCTCAACAGCTACTCGGGCTGGGCGGCGGCGGGTATCGGCTTCTCGCTGAACAACTCGATGCTGATCATTGCCGGCTCGCTGGTCGGTTCGTCCGGCGCGATTCTTTCGTACATCATGTGCAAGGCGATGAACCGTTCGTTCTTCAACGTATTGCTCGGCGGTTTCGGCAACACGGCGGACGCAGGCCCTGCAGGCTCGAAAGAAGCGCGTCCGGTGAAATCCGGTTCGGCTGACGATGCAACCTTCCTGCTGACCAACGCCGACACCGTGATCATCGTTCCGGGCTACGGCCTGGCGGTAGCGCGGGCCCAGCATGCGCTGAAGGAACTGACCGAGAAGCTGACCCACCGTGGCGTGACCGTGAAGTACGCGATCCACCCGGTTGCCGGTCGCATGCCTGGCCACATGAACGTACTGCTGGCCGAGGCCGAAGTGCCTTACGACCAGGTGTTCGAGATGGACGACATCAACTCCGAGTTCGGCCAGGCCGACGTGGTACTGGTGTTGGGCGCGAACGACGTGGTCAACCCGGCGGCGAAGAACGATCCGAAATCGCCGATTGCCGGCATGCCGATCCTCGAAGCGTTCAAGGCCAAGACCATCATCGTCAACAAGCGCTCGATGGCCAGCGGCTATGCCGGCCTGGACAACGAGCTGTTCTACCTGGACAAAACCATGATGGTCTTCGGCGACGCCAAGAAAGTCATCGAAGACATGGTTAAAGCCGTCGAGTAAGACCGTTTCGCAGTGCCACAACGCCCCGACTCGTCGGGGCGTTTTTGTTTGTGCAAATCAATGGTCAAACCGTCGCGTTGTTACCGAAACGGTAACGGTGTTTTGTCTGAAAGCACCGGAATAGACACCTCGTTTGCGACCTTGGTAGCGGGACACAGCGCCGTGAAATTCAATAGACTGCATGTCCTGCTACCCGTTGCCCGAGATAACAATCCATGTACCGTGACCGTATTCGCCTGCCTTCGTTGTTGGATAAAGTGATGAGCGCCGCCGAGGCTGCCGCTCTGATTGAGGACGGCATGACCGTCGGCATGAGCGGCTTCACCCGTGCCGGCGAAGCCAAGGCCGTGCCCCACGCACTGGCCGAACGGGCCAAAGCCTCCCCGCTGAAGATCAGCCTGATGACCGGCGCCAGCCTGGGCAACGACCTCGACAAACAGCTCACAGAAGCCGGCGTATTGTCACGACGCATGCCGTTCCAGGTGGACAGCACCTTGCGCAAGGCGATCAACGCTGGCGATGTGATGTTCATTGACCAGCACCTCTCGGAAACCGTCGAGCAATTGCGCAACCAGCAACTGAAGCTGCCGGACATCGCGGTGATCGAAGCCGTGGCCATTACCGAGCAAGGTCATATCGTGCCGACCACTTCCGTGGGCAACTCGGCCAGCTTCGCGATTTTCGCCAAGCACGTGATCGTCGAGATCAATCTGGCGCACAACCCCAACCTCGAAGGTCTGCACGACATCTATATCCCGACCTATCGCCCGACCCGTACGCCGATTCCCTTGGTCAAGGTCGACGATCGCATTGGCAGCACCGCCATCCCGATTCCACCGGAAAAGATCGTCGCGATCGTGGTCACCAATCAGTCCGACTCACCGTCCACCGTGCTGCCACCGGACGTGGATACCCAAGCGATCGCCGATCATCTGATCGACTTCTTCAAGCAAGAAGTCGGCGCGGGACGCATGACCAACAAGCTCGGCCCACTGCAGGCCGGGATCGGCACCATCGCCAACTCCGTGATGTGTGGTTTGATCGATTCGCCATTCGGAGACCTGACCATGTACTCCGAGGTGCTTCAGGACTCGACGTTCGACTTGATCGATGCCGGCAAGTTGAGTTTTGCCTCTGGCAGTTCGATCACCTTGTCGAGTCGCCGCAACGCTGACGTATTCGGCAACCTGGAGCGCTACAAGGACAAACTGGTGCTGCGCCCTCAGGAAATCTCCAACCACCCGGAAGTGGTCCGCCGCCTCGGCATCATCGGCATCAACACCGCCCTTGAATTCGATATCTATGGCAACGTCAACTCCACCCATGTCTGCGGCACGCGGATGATGAACGGCATTGGCGGCTCGGGCGACTTCGCGCGCAACGCGCACTTGGCGATTTTCGTCACCAAGTCGATCGCCAAGGGCGGGGCGATTTCCAGCGTGGTGCCGATGGTCAGCCACGTTGACCATACCGAACATGATGTCGACATCCTCGTCACCGAAGTCGGCCTGGCGGACCTGCGCGGCCTGGCACCCCGGGAGCGGGCACGCGTCATCATCGACAACTGCGTACATCCAGATTATCGCCAGGCACTGAACGACTACTTCACGGCCGCCTGCGCCATCGGCGGACACACGCCCCATATCCTGCGTGATGCACTGAGCTGGCACATGAACCTGGAAGAAACCGGGAGAATGATCGCTGTTTAATTGATACAGATGGCAGCTGACGCAAACACAGTTTCGTCAGCTCGCTGTTGTCACCTCGTAATCTGACAAAAACTGTACTGCTGTACCGGTCATTTCCTACCGAATTTTCCTACTCCACTCCGCCAAATCAGTAAAATCGCACCATAATGGCGCAGATAGATACAGTTGCCTCATTTTTGACCAGTACACCCCCTATAAACAGTTAACTGAGCTCTCACAATACAGATGAACTGTATCTACAGAGACTAGGCAAACAAGAGGATCATGGGCACCAGTTAAGCCACTACCTAATCCCGCCATAAGCGGAAGGATGAAAACCATGGAACGTACACTCAGTTCCGAACTGTTCTTCGAAGACACTGCTGCAAAAACCCAGGCTTCCATGCCTCTGCGCGTTATCGCCAACCTGATGCTGTGGCAGCGCCGCATCTCCAGCCGCCACCAACTGGCTCGCCTGGATTCGCGTCTGCTGGCTGACGCCGGGATTAGCGAAGCACAACGCTACGAAGAGCTGAGCAAGCCGTTCTGGCGCTAAGTCAGCGTCGCTGGCTCTGACCCGCAGGGTCCACCGCCAGCAACCCGAATTGCACAAACAAAGCCCGTCGTGGGACTCCACGACGGGCTTTGTCGTTTCAGGTGTTATCAATGCGCAAACAGGTACAGTTTTTATAGTTCAGGATCAGACCATTACAGTTTGCAATCGACTATCGACCGCTCGAACTGATTTTTAGCAACCTTTTCTCTTATAGGCTGTTCGAAACGACCTGCTCAGGCCTAATATCAAGCCAGAACGTGGCGCCCCCCGAGTGTTTGGCGTCTGAATCACCAGACACTGCGCCACCTTTATCGTCTTATCCAAAGGAGTTACACCATGTCCCGTCTTCGTCTGCTCAGCGCTGCAGCCCTGCTTGCCGTGGCTGCCAATGCCCACGCCACCAGCTTCATCGTGACCACCGATGCCGTCGTCGGTGCACTCAAAGCCACGTCCGATGCCACCTCCGACGTGACGTCTTCGTTCAAGGACGACAAGATCGTGCTCGCGGCCCGTGACGACGCTGCCAGCTTCGTCGCCAGCGAAGGTTCGATCCGTGGGGTTAAACTGGAAAGTGCACTCGATCACATTCGCCACCAGGCTCCGCAACTGAATGCAACAGACGCCCAGCTGGCGCAAGCCATCCTGACTATCTAAGCGTTTTCCATGATGGGGGACACGCGTGACGTGTCCCAATGTTTCAGCGCTGGCTCTAGCCCGGGCCTTGCGCTAGCCTTGGGACTCACACTTAACTGTCGAGTCTCATGCGTTTTCTTTCAAACCTGCTGGTTGCTCCAGTCTTTCTAGCAGCCTGCTATTCGGGGGCAGCCCATGCCTTCGACGCGTTTAACCTGTCTACCCAAGGCATCGTGGCTAGCGTTTATGCCACAGGCCTGGTGACCTCTGCCCCCTTCGATCATAAACTGCTCCTCAACGCCCGGTATGACGCCGCGGTATTCATCGCCAGTGATGGTCGAATGAGAGGCGCACGACTGGAGTCGGCCTTGGATTACCTGCGCCAGGCCCAGCCAAAACTTCATGCCAGTGACCTTGAACTGGCACGAGCAATTCTCGTCCAATAGTTATCCCATGTTTCTCCGGAGTCGTTCCATGCGTAACCCGCTGATTGTTGCCACCCTTGGCCTATTGTTGTTGGCTGATGTGGCCCAGGCCCAAACCCTGGTTGCCACCAGCAACATCCTCATTCGTGCCACCCAGCGCACACTGGATTTCACTTCCGACACCACGACGTCGATCCGAGACTCTAAAATCGTCCGTGAAGCCCAGGACGATGCCGCCAGTTTCGTCGCCAGCAACGGCGATATTCGTGGTGCACACTTGGAATCTGCACTCAATTTGTTGCGCACTCGCGTTCCTGAAGCCCGCGATGCCAGTGATCAGGATCTCGCCGAAGCCATCCTCGCACTGTGAGGTCTCCAGCTTCCTGGCTGTTGGCCGGGGCCCTGCTGCTGTTTGGCAGCACGGCCCACGCCGACCTCGAACTACACCTCAAGACCGAAGGCCTTAGCCCGGCGCAACAGCGGGCCAGCCAGGCGTTGCTTGATGAAGCCATGCAGGCATTGCCGCCACGGTTCATCGAGCAACTCGACCGGCGTATCGACGTCGGCTGGACCGATAAAATGCGCAGCGATGCCTACGGTCAGGCGTCGCTGGTTTCCGAACTCGATCTGAATCGCAATTTGTTGGCGAGCCTCACCGATGGCAGCGCCTCCACCAAGAAAACCTATCGCCCCCATGGCACTGTGCGCCGGGAAATGCTCGCGACGGTGCTGCATGAGCTGACCCATATTTATGATCGCTCGCGCCTCTGGCCAAACGCGGAACGCACGCTGATCCAGCGCTGCACCCAACGCAGCGGCAGTTCAGGGCTGATCGGTATTCCCGATCAATGCCGTGGGCAGTCCGATAGACGCTTTACCTTGAGCGATGATCCGCGCCTGCTCGACCTTGCCGGCTGGCAACAGTACGTTGGCCGTCGGGGCGAGCGCGAACAGCACAACCGTCAGATCGCCCGCAGCCCGGATATCTACGAGACCAGCAGCCCCAAGGAATTCGTCGCGGTCAACATGGAGTATTTCCTCCTCGACCCGAGCTACGCCTGTCGTCGCCCTGCGCTGTACCGCTACTACAAGGAGCGTTTCGGCTGGGCACCTGCGGCCAAGAACGATTGCGGCAAGACCTTCGCATTCCTCAACGCCGGCAATGACTTTGCCAAGACGCCTTTGGGCCAGGTCGATCCGGAGCGGGTCTACGCCGTCGACTATCTACTGGCAGAGGCCAATCAGAACTGGGTCAGCCGTTGGGGCCACAGCATGTTGCGCCTGGTGATCTGTGCACCTGGCCGGCCACGCGGGCCGGATTGCCGCCTGGACCTGGACCAGCACCTGGTGTTGTCCTACCGTGCGTTCGTGGGCGACGTGCAACTATCGAGTTGGGATGGACTGGTGGGTAAATACCCCTCACGCCTGTTCGTGTTGCCGCTGGCCCAAGTGATCGACGAATACACCAAGACCGAGTTACGCAGCCTCGCCTCCGTGCCACTGAACCTGTCTCGTGAAGAGGTTGAAAACGTGGTGGAGCGTGCCGCAGAGATGCACTGGAGTTACGACGGCAACTACTTCTTCCTGTCGAACAACTGCGCTGTCGAAGAGCTGAAGTTATTGCGTGGCGGCACCAACAACTCAAAACTGGTTGCCCTGGACAACATCATGCCCAATGGTTTGCTGGAGGTGCTCAAGGGGCGCGGTCTGGCGGATACCAGCGTGCTGGACGATCCACGTGAGGCGCTTCGCCTGGGCTATCGCTTTGACTCTTTCCGCGATCGCTATCAAGCAATGTTCGAGGTATTGAGAAAACAGCTACCGATCAAACAGGAGAAGGTCGAAGACTGGCTGTCCCTGACCGCCGCACAACGCCGCCAATGGTTCGATCAGGCAGATTTGCGCACCAGCGCGGCATTGCTCTTGCTGGAACAGGCAAGCTATCGCCAGCAGTTGCTCCTGGCCCAGGACGAAGTCAAACAACGTTACTTGGGTGCCCGTGACCTGAAAAACGGCGGAATGGACAAAGCCAACGCGACACTGAGGCAAATTCTCGATAACAGCGGTTTCCTCAGTCGTCCGGCGGAATTACTCGGCAGCGGCGGGTATGGCTTGCCACAACCTGCTGAATGGCAACGCCTGGAATCGGAGACCAGCCTGCGGCAGAAGCAGCTTCAGGCACTGACCGGGGATCTGGACAAGGAAGTCCGGGCCCTGCTCGATCCAGACCGCGCAGCGGAAATGGCGGCCAACGAAGCCAACGTGAAACAGATCGGTGAGCATCTGCGTAAATTGCACAAGGCAGCAGGTGGCCTTCAATTGCCTTGAGGCTAAAAAAGCAAAAGGGCTTCAGAACATTGTCCTGAAGCCCTCGGTCTTGCTGATCAACCTGTGACGAGAGGGTTTGATTCCTCTGTGTAGCAACTGTTCCGTTAGCTGACGCGGGCCTTACGCACGCCATCGGCCAATGCCGAGCACAGGCTCAGCACACCATCGATCGCCTGTTCCGGCGTCGTGGCATTGGCGATGTGATCGATCAGTGCCGAACCCACCACCACTCCGTCCGCCAGGCGCGCGATGGACGCCGCTTGCTCTGGCGTGCGAATGCCGAAACCGATGCTGATCGGCAGATCGGTGTGACGGCGCAGACGAGTGACCGCTTCTTCGACGTGTTCCAGGGTTGCTGCGCCAGCACCGGTCACACCGGCCACCGATACGTAATAAACAAACCCGGAGCTACCATTAAGGACTGTTGGCAGACGCACATCGTCAGTGGTCGGGGTAGTCAGGCGAATGAAATCGAGACCGGCGGCCTGGGCCGGGTCGCACAACTCACCGTTATGCTCGGGCGGCATGTCCACCACGATCAGGCCATCGACACCGGCCTCTTTTGCATCGGTGATGAAACGCGGTACACCGTACTTGTGGATCGGGTTGAAGTAACCCATCAGGACGAGTGGCGTCTCGTTGTTGTCCTTGCGGAACTCACGCACCATTTCCAGGGTTTTCGCCAGGTTCTGCTTGGCCGCCAGCGCGCGAATATTGGCGAGCTGGATCGCCGGGCCGTCGGCCATCGGATCGGTGAAAGGCATGCCCAATTCGATCACGTCGGCGCCAGCGGCTGGCAAACCCTTGAGGATCGCCAGGGAGGTGTCGTATTCCGGGTCGCCGGCGGTGACGAAGGTCACCAGGGCGGCGCGGTTCTGTTCCTTGAGTTCGGCAAAACGCGTTTGCAGGCGGCTCATCAGTGTTTCTCCTGCTTGGATTGCTCGTGTTGAGAGTGTTCCATGTGGTGCATCACGGTCTGCATGTCTTTGTCGCCGCGACCCGACAGGTTGACCACCATCAGGTGATCCTTCGGCAGCGTCGGCGCGCGCTTGAACACTTCAGCCAGGGCATGGGCGCTTTCCAGGGCAGGAATGATCCCTTCCAGACGGCAGCACTGGTGGAATGCAGCGAGCGCTTCGTCGTCGGTCACCGAGGTGTACTGGACACGGCCGATGTCATGCAACCAGGCGTGCTCCGGGCCGATGCCCGGGTAGTCCAGGCCAGCGGAGATCGAGTGTGCGTCAATGATCTGGCCATCGTCGTCCTGCAGCAGGAAGGTCCGGTTGCCGTGCAGCACACCCGGTACGCCGCCGTTCAGGCTGGCCGCGTGCTTGCCGGTCTCGATGCCGTGGCCGGCCGCCTCCACGCCGATGATCTCAACGCTCTTGTCATCCAGGAACGGGTGGAACAGGCCCATGGCATTGGAACCGCCACCGATGCACGCCACCAGGCTGTCCGGCAGGCGGCCTTCCTGGGCTTGCAACTGGTCACGGGTTTCCTTGCCGATAACGGCCTGGAAGTCGCGGACCATTGCCGGATAAGGGTGTGGACCGGCGACGGTGCCGATCAGGTAGAAGGTGCTGTCGACGTTGGTCACCCAGTCGCGCAGGGCTTCGTTCATCGCATCCTTCAGGGTGCCGGTGCCGGCCACGACCGGGATCACTTCAGCGCCCAACAGCTTCATGCGGAACACGTTGGCCTGCTGGCGTTCGATGTCGGTGGTGCCCATGTAGATCACGCAGTCCAGGCCAAAACGCGCAGCCACGGTGGCGGTCGCCACCCCGTGCATGCCAGCGCCGGTTTCGGCAATGATACGTTTCTTGCCCATGCGTCGCGCCAAAAGGATCTGGCCGATGCAGTTGTTGATCTTGTGCGCGCCAGTGTGGTTCAGCTCTTCGCGCTTGAGATAAATCTTCGCGCCGCCACAGAATTCGGTCAGACGTTCGGCGAAATAGAGCGGGCTCGGACGACCGACGTAGTCGCGCTGGAAGTACGCCAGCTCTTCCTTGAATGCCGGATCTTCCTTGGCCGCTTCGTATTCGCGGGCCAGGTCAAGGATCAGTGGCATCAGGGTTTCAGCGACGTAACGGCCGCCAAACGCGCCGAACAGGCCGTTGGCGTCAGGGCCGTTGCGCAGATTAGTCTGGGTCATGGGGCGCTCCAATTGAATGCGTGATATGACAATGGGCTTAACTCTACCCCTGACGCCAGGCTCTGAAAACCGATAAGATCGCCACAACCTGTCAGGAAAACTCACAGATATCATGAGCCACGATCTGCCACCCCTGAACGCCTTGCGCGCCTTCGAAGCCACTGCCCGCCTGAACAGCGTCAGCCAGGCTGCCGAGCAGCTGCATGTCACCCACGGTGCTGTCAGTCGCCAACTGAAGGTGCTTGAAGAACACCTCGGGGTGAGCCTGTTCACCAAGGAAGGCCGTGGCCTGAAACTCACAGATGCCGGCATGCGTTTACGCGATGCCAGCGCCGACGCCTTCGAACGCCTGCGCACGGTGTGCGCCGAGCTCACGCAAAGCACTGCCGATGCACCGTTCGTCCTGGGCTGCTCAGGAAGCCTGCTGGCACGCTGGTTCATACCGCGCCTGGGCCGACTGAACGCTGATCTGCCTGATTTGCGCCTGCACCTGTCAGCCGGCGAAGGCGATCTCGATCCCCGTCGCCCCGGCCTGGATGCCCTGCTCGTATTTGCCGAACCGCCCTGGCCCGCTGATATGCAGGTCTTCGAACTGGCCAGCGAACGGATCGGCCCGGTCATGAGCCCACGGTTCGCCGGTTATGAGCACCTGGAAACAGCGCCGGCTGCAGCGCTGCTCACTGAACCCTTGCTGCATACCACTTCGCGACCGCAAGCCTGGCCCAGTTGGGCGCAGCAAAGCGGCCTCGACGCCAAAGCGTTGAAGTACGGCCAAGGTTTCGAGCATTTGTATTATTTGCTGGAAGCGGCCGTAGCCGGACTGGGTGTTGCGATTGCTCCCGAGCCGCTGGTGGCCGAGGACCTGAAGGCGGGTCGCCTGGTCGCCCCTTGGGGATTTTGCGAAACACCCGCTCAACTGGCCCTGTGGCTACCCAAGCGCGCCGCGGACGGGCGCGCCAGGCAACTGGCGCAATGGCTCAAGACTGAGCTGCGCCAGACAGATCATTCCCCGCGCTTAAACAGCAAATAGGCCGCCAACAGGCCCAGCGCACCAACGGCAACACCAGCAGTCGTCCAAGGGTGTTCCTGCGCGTAATCCCGAGTGGCAATTCCGGTTTCACGGGTTTTGACCTTGACCTCTTCATAGGCATCCGAGAGCAGATGGCGTGAATGCCTCAGAGCGTTCTCGGCATTGCCTTTAAGCACCTTGAGGGTTTTACGCGACTCGTCCGAGGCGTCGTCCTTCAGGCTTTCCAAGGATTTGAGCAGACTCTCGATCTCCGCTTCCATGCTTTGCAATGAGGCTTTACGTAACGAGCTGTTGGCCATGGTGGCTCTCCTGCATTGTTGATGAGTGGCGTGTGTTGGTTGGGACTTCAGGGACTCGAGAAAGTGCAGTAAATGTGAGTATCAATGTCGCAACGACCGAAGGAAGTAAGACAGAAAATCACTGCTAGGCTGTATTTCACACCCTAAGGAGAACGCCATGACTGACCATCACACCTATAAGAAAGTGGAACTCGTCGGTTCGTCCACCAGCAGTATTGAAGACGCGATCAACAACGCACTGGCCGAGGCCAACAAAAGTCTCAAGTACATGGAATGGTTTGAAGTCACAGAGACCCGTGGCCATATCAAGGATGGCAAGGCTGCGCACTTCCAGGTGACGCTCAAGGTCGGGTTCCGGATTGCCAGTAGCTGACGTTGGCTCTAGTCTGTTGAACTTGAGCGCTGGCCGAATGCCATAAGGAATGGCAGTGCGCTAGATGCGTTTCCGGCCAATGGCTGGATGCCTTTTTTTGATCCGACCAGAGAAATGCGACCGATGAAGAAATTTATTTTGGCGGTAGGTTTGTTGAGCCTGGCGGGTACTGTCTTAGCTGACGGCAAATCCTGCGAAGAATTGAAAGCCGAAATCGCAGCGAAGCTCGATGCCAAGGGCATCTCCGGTTATTCGCTGGAAATTGTCGACAAAGGCAATGCGTCTGGCGGGAAAATCGTCGGCACCTGCGAGAAGGGCAGCAAGGAAATAGTCTATAAGCGGTAGCACCAGAAAACGGTAGCACCAATCGATTGCCAGCAAAAAGCCGACGCCATCGCGTCGGCTTTTTTTGCGGTCAACGTGTTCAGCCCTTCATGACTTGCGCCAGCAGCTCATAGGAATGCAGCCGATCCGCATGTTCGTACAGGTCGCAGGTAAAAATCAGCTCGTCGGCTTGGGTCTGCTCGATCAGCACGTCCAGCTTGGCGCGGATTTTTTGCGGGCTGCCGATCATCGCCAATCCCAGGAAATCGCTGACCGCCTCTTTCTCATGAGGCAACCACAGCCCGTCCATCGTCTTCACCGGCGGGCGCTGCACCAGGCTCTGACCACGCATCAGCGCAAGAATACGCTGGAATACCGAGGTCGCCAGATAGTCGGCTTGTTCATCCGTGTCGGCGGCGACCAGAGGCACGCCAAGCATCACGTACGGCTTGTCCAGCACGGCGGAAGGCTTGAAGTGATTGCGGTAGACGCGAATGGCCTCATGCATGAAGCGCGGAGCGAAATGTGACGCGAACGCATAAGGTAAACCGCGCTCCCCTGCCAGCTGCGCACTGAAAAGGCTTGAGCCCAGCAACCAGATCGGCACATTCGTGCCGGTACCCGGCATTGCGATGACGCGCTGGTCCGGGGTGCGCGGGCCGAGATAACGCACCAGTTCGGCCACATCTTCCGGGAAGTCGTCGGCACTGCCGGAACGTTCGCGACGCAGCGCACGGGCCGTCATCTGGTCGGAACCGGGCGCACGGCCAAGCCCCAGGTCGATGCGCCCTGGATACAGACTTTCCAGCGTGCCGAATTGTTCGGCGATGACCAGCGGTGCATGGTTTGGCAGCATTACCCCACCGGACCCGACACGGATGGTCGACGTACCACCGGCCAGATAGCCAAGCAGCACGGAGGTTGCAGAACTGGCAATACCGTCCATGTTGTGATGTTCAGCCACCCAAAAGCGGTTATAGCCGAACTTCTCGACGTGCTGCGCCAGGTCCAGCGAGTTGCGCAACGACTGGGCGGCGCTGCCGTTTTCGCGCACGGGCACCAGGTCGAGGGTCGAGAACTTGATATCGGACAGTCGTTTCATAAACCTGCTTCTCCAATTGAGGGCGCAGGTTTTTTTACAAACGAAAACCTGCCGAATCCATAAGCGTGTTTCATGCAATGAGGGCATATACCCGAGTTTCAATAGCAAGGCGAAATTTAGCGACAAAAAACCGAACGATCAGATGCGCTGAACTTTGCTCCCCGGTCTACCCTCAGAACCCTAACGACCGAAACCACAACGGCGCGACGCTTCGCGCCGGATCTTGAGGAGACAGGCATGGCTATCACCAAGAAAGCATCGGCCCATTGGGAAGGTGATCTGAAAACCGGCATCGGCTCGATTTCCACCGAAACCGGTGTGCTCAGGGACGCGCCCTATGGCTTCAAGGCCCGCTTTGAGGGCGGAAAGGGCACAAATCCGGAGGAGTTGATCGGTGCGGCCCATGCGGGCTGTTTCTCCATGGCGTTTTCGATGATTCTCGGTGAGGCCGGCCTCAAGGCCGACAGCATCGATACCAACGCCGAAGTGACCCTGGACCAGGTAGAAGGTGGTTTCGCGATCACGGCCGTGAAATTGATCCTCAAGGCAAAAATCCCCGGCGCGAGCCAGGCGCAGTTCGATGAGTTGAGCAACAAGGCCAAAGAGGGTTGTCCGGTCTCCAAGGTGCTGAATGCGAAAATCAGCCTGGATGCGACGCTGGTCAACTAAGTTCGCATGATCGCAGCCTTCGGCAACTCTTGATCCTGTAGGAGTTGCCGCAGGCTGCGATCTTTTTTGATTTGAAACAGATTTGCCCGGTAAAACTGTGGTCGAATAAATGACAGCAGCACAAACGCATGACCTATGCGCGCTGCCTCAAGGAGCTTCAACCATGAAACGTTTTACCTTGGCGATTATCTGCTGCGCCCTGGCCACTTCGGCCCTGGCGGCACCCAAACCTTGTGAAGAGCTCAAGGCCGAAATCGAAGCCAAGATCCAGGCCCGAGGCGTGACGTCCTACACCTTGGAAATCGTTACCAACGACGAAGTGCACGATCAGAACATGGTCGTTGGCTCCTGCGACGGCGGCACCAAGAAAATCATCTACCAGAAGAATGACCGCTGACCTGAATCAAGGCACACAGTTGATCTGGCTCGCTTCGGCGACGATCTCGCGCCTGGCGTTATACAGGCGCGCTTCAGGGGTGAACGCCATGGAACGGGCTTGTAACAGATAACGCTGACCGGCTTCGAAATGATCGTATTTAACGATTATGTAGCATAGCCGCTCCGTAGTACCGCCGAACAAGTCCGAGCTCCCGCCTGGCACTTCAAAATCGAAGCGCACGGTCAGCTCGTGGCTACCGGGAGTGACCTGGAAAAAACGCCCGTCACGCAAGCGCTGGTTATCCAGTCGCTCCGCCATCAGCAATTTATCGTTAGGAAATGGCGTAGAGAAGTCTACCCACGCCATGTGCGGATTGGCCGCCGGCATAGGCGTCGAACAGCCGGCCACGGCACTTGCAGCCAGTAACAGCATCAACCTGCGCATGATAAATATCCCTATGTCAGGATATTCAGGATAGCGCCGATCAGGATCGTTGACAGCCCGCTGGTGTGCCCTGGCCAATCACTTTTCGCTGTTGATCATACAGCTTGGCCCATGGCCGGAAACCAATATTCCCCGCCTGCAATTGATAGCGCTCGCCTGCATTGAAGTCGTTGAATTTCACATTCATCTGACAGTCTCGCCACAGCGGTTGCGCATCGGGACCGATATTGGTGGGCTGGACGGGGAACTGGTAGCGAACGGTCAACTCATGGCTGCCGGGTTGAACCTCGAAATAGCGCTTGTCGGTTGCCGCTTTGTTGTCCACTTCAAACGCCAGCAGGGCCGTGTCTTCCTGATGTGACTCCAGATCGATCCAGGCTTGCGTCGGATCATGGCGAGGTAATCCGAATCCAGCACATCCGGCCAGCATCAGCAGGCCTCCCGTCAGCATCAACTTGCGCATAGCGGAGCTCCAGTCAAGCGGGATAGTCTTGCGAGCAGACTTTCCAGGGATTTTTTTATTTTGATCAGGCCGCATCGAAGCCTTGGGTTACTTGATCGCGTTTTACGCATTTTGTTTCCGGGTGTGCTGTTTTTGTTACTCAACGGTTGTTCCAGCGTCAGCTACTACAGCCAGTTGGCCAGTGGTCAACTGCAACTGCTGCGGGCCCGAGAACCCGTTGCCCGCGTCATTGCCGACCCACAGCGCGATCAGAAATTGCGCGCGCACCTGGTCCAATCACAAAAAGCCAGGACCTTTGCCAGCCAGCAACTGCACCTGCCGGATAATCAGAGTTACCGCCTGTATGCCGACATTGGCCGTCCCTACGTGGTCTGGAACGTGTTTGTCACACCGGAATTTTCCCTGAAGCCACAAAACCACTGCTTCCCCGTCGCCGGTTGCGTGGCTTATCGCGGCTATTACAGCCAGAGTGCGGCTCGCGGTGAGGCGGCGCTGCAGCGCATGCAAGGCATGGACGTGTCCATCGGTGGAGTAGAGGCCTATTCGACCCTGGGGTGGTTCAACGATCCGATCATGAACTCAATGATGGGCTGGGGTGATGAACGACTGGCCACGCTGATCTTTCATGAACTCGCGCATCAGCGTGTTTATGTGAAGGATGACACTGAGTTCAACGAGTCATTCGCCACCTTTGTCGAGCAGGAAGGCACCCGCCAATGGCGGGCTTACCGTAGCCTTCCACCCGTAAACAGAACACAGGAGAAACAACGGGGCCAATTCATTCAGCTGATTCTGGACACCCGCACCCGGCTTGAAAAGCTATACACCCTGCCGCTGCCGCCCGAACAAATGCGCCAGCGTAAAGCTGAGGCGTTCGAACAGTTGCGCGCCGAATACCGCCAGATGCGTGATGAACAATGGGCCGGGGACAAACGCTACGACGCTTGGATTAATGCGCCGATGAACAATGCACGATTGCTGCCGTTCGGTCTGTATGACCAATGGGTGCCGGCGTTTGCGGCGTTGTTCAGGCAAGTAGGTGGGGATTGGGTGAAGTTTTATGCACAGGTCGAAAAGTTGGGTGCGTTGCCGGTTGAACAGCGTAAAGCGGCATTGAAGGCATTGTAGGAGCCAGGCTTGCCGGCGAACCAGGCGCCGCGGTTGTACCTGTTGAACCGCGTTATCGTTCTTCGCGGGCAAGCCTCGCTCCTATAGGCGAATTGGGCGCCGCGGTGTGTCTGTTGCCCCGCGTCATCGTTTTTCGCCGGCAAGTCGGATCGCCGTCCGCTCGCTCCTACTCGCGCAAAAACGCCTGATGCATCTCGTCCAACGTTTCAAAATGATAAGTTGGCGCTTCGGCACTCAACTCCTCCCGGCTACCAAACCCATAACCCACCGCTGCCGCATCCAGCCCGTTACTGCGCGCGCCGATCAGGTCGTGCTTACGGTCGCCGATCATCAGGGTACTGGCCGGGTCGAGGCCTTCTTCGGCCATCAGGTGGGCGATCAGTTCGACCTTGTTGGTCCGGGTGCCGTCCAGTTCGCTGCCATAGATCACCTTGAAGTGTTTGGCGAAGTCGAAATGGCGAGCGATTTCCCGGGCGAAAACCCAGGGTTTAGAGGTCGCGATGTACAGCTGTCGTCCTTGCCCACCCAGGGTTTCGAGCAGCGGTGTAACACCGTCGAATACGCGGTTTTCATAAAGCCCGGTAACCTTGAAGCGTTCCCGATAGAAGTTCACCGCCTCCCAGGCCCTGGGCTCGTCAAAGCTATAAAACTGCATGAAAGCCTGTAACAAGGGCGGACCGATGAAGTGTTCGAGTTTGGTCAGGTCGGGTTCATCGATGCCCAGCTTACCCAGGGCAAACTGGATCGAACGGGTGATGCCTTCGCGCGGGTCGGTCAGGGTGCCATCAAGGTCAAACAGAACGGTTTGGTAATGCATGAAGATTCCTGGGCGATAGCGAGACATTTCAGATCTGGTCGTAGCCTTCGGCCAGATGCAAATCCTTGAGCTTCACGTAGTTCGCCGCGCTGTAGGTGAAAAAGGCTTGTTCCTTGTCAGTCAGTGGCCGGATCTGTTTCACCGGGCTGCCCACATACAGGAAACCGCTTTCCAGGCGTTTACCCGGAGGTACCAGGCTTCCGGCACCAATAATAACGTCGTCGGCGACCACCGCGCCGTCCATGACGATGCTGCCCATGCCGATCAGGACCCGGCTGCCCACAGTGCAGCCATGCAGCATGACTTTGTGGGCGATGGTCACGTCGTCGCCAATAAGTAACGGGAAACCATCCGGATTGAACGGCCCGGCATGGGTGATGTGCAGCACGCAGCCATCCTGCACGCTGGTACGCGCGCCAATGCGGATGCGGTGCATGTCGCCACGGATCACCGTCAATGGCCATACCGAGCTGTCTTCGCCGATTTCAACATCGCCGATCACCACCGCCGAACTGTCGACAAAAGCGCCTTTGCCGAGCAACGGCGTGTGGTTCTGGTACTTGCGAAGGGACACGATAGGTTCTCTCTCTGTCGCTGATAGCTGCGGTGAGTGTCGATTGTAATTAAGATGGCTGCATGTTTCTTCCAGCCAAGGTGCCAACCGTGAGCGTGAACAACCCTCTTTTGCAGTCCTACGACCTGCCGCCGTTCTCCGCGATCCGTGCCGAGCATGTGCAACCGGCCATTGAACAGATCCTGGCTGACAACCGCGCCGCCATTATCGAGATCCTCAAGACCCAGGGCAAACAACCGACCTGGGCCGGCCTGGTGCTGGCCATGGACGAGCTCAATGACCGCCTGGGTGCGGCGTGGAGTCCGGTCAGCCATTTGAATGCCGTGTGCAACAGTGCCGAACTGCGTGAAGCCTATGAGGCTTGCCTGCCTGCATTGAGCGCCTACTCCACGGAAATGGGCCAGAACCGTGAACTGTTCCAGGCGTATGAGGCCTTGGCCAACAGTCCGGAAGCCGCCGGTTTCGACGTAGCGCAGAAAACTATCCTGGAACACGCCCTGCGCGATTTTCGTCTGTCGGGTATCGACCTGCCGGAAGCCGAGCAGAAGCGCTACGCCCAAGTGCAGAGCAAACTGTCGGAGCTGGGTAGCCGCTTCTCCAACCAATTGCTGGATGCCACCCAGGCCTGGACCAAGCACATCACCGACGAAGCTGCCCTCGCCGGCCTGACCGATTCGGCCAAGGCGCAAATGGCCGCCGCCGCGCAAGCCAAGGACCTCGATGGCTGGCTGATCACCCTGGAATTCCCGAGCTACTACGCGGTAATGACCTACGCCCACGATCGCGCCCTGCGTGAAGAAGTCTACGCTGCGTACTGCACCCGCGCCTCGGATCAGGGCCCGAATGCCGGCCAGAACGACAACGGCCCGGTCATGCAGGAAATCCTCGACCTGCGTCGGGAGCTGGCCAAGCTCCTGGGGTTCGCCAGTTTCTCGGAACTGAGCCTGGCCACCAAAATGGCGGAATCCAGCGATCAGGTGCTGAGCTTCCTGCGCGACCTGGCCAAGCGCAGCAAGCCGTTCGCCGCCCAGGACCTGGAACAGCTCAAGGCCTATGCGGCCGAACAGGGCTGCCCGGACCTGCAAAGCTGGGACAGCGGCTTCTATGGCGAAAAACTTCGCGAACAACGTTACAGCGTTGCCCAGGAAGCCCTGCGTGCCTACTTCCCGATCGATAAAGTACTGGGCGGCCTGTTTGCCATCGTGCAACGCCTGTACGGCATCGAAATCGCCGAGCAGCAAGGCTTCGACACCTGGCACCCGGATGTGCGCCTGTTCGAAATCAAGGAAAACGGCCAGCACGTAGGCCGCTTCTTCTTCGACCTCTACGCCCGCGCCAACAAACGCGGTGGTGCCTGGATGGACGGTGCCCGCGATCGTCGCCGCACCGCCGAAGGGGTGCTGCAAAGCCCGGTGGCCAACCTGGTGTGCAACTTCACTCCGGCCGACAGCGGCAAGCCTGCGCTGCTGACCCACGATGAAGTCACCACTCTGTTCCACGAGTTCGGTCATGGCCTGCATCACCTGCTGACCCGCGTCGAACACGCCGGGGTGTCCGGCATCAACGGTGTGGCCTGGGATGCGGTCGAGCTGCCAAGCCAATTCATGGAAAACTGGTGCTGGGAGCCCGAGGGGCTTGCGCTGATCTCCGGTCACTATGAAACCGGCGAACCACTGCCCCAGGACCTGCTACAGAAAATGCTGGCGGCGAAAAACTTCCAGTCCGGCCTGATGATGGTTCGCCAACTGGAGTTCTCGCTGTTCGACTTCGAACTGCACGCCACCCATGGTGACGGTCGCAGCGTATTGCAAGTGCTTGAAGGCGTGCGCGACGAAGTGTCGGTGATGCGTCCTCCGGCCTACAACCGCTTCCCTAACAGCTTCGCGCACATCTTCGCCGGTGGTTACGCGGCGGGTTACTACAGCTACAAATGGGCTGAAGTGCTCTCGGCCGATGCTTTCTCCAAATTCGAGGAAGAGGGCGTGCTCAATGCCGACACCGGCCGGGCGTTCCGCGAAGCGATCCTCGCGCGCGGCGGTTCTCAAGAGCCGATGGTGCTGTTCGTCGATTTTCGTGGTCGTGAGCCGTCGATTGACGCACTCTTGCGCCACAGCGGCCTGAGTGAGGGCGCGGCAGCATGAGCGAGAGTCCCGTGATTACCAAACGACGCTTTATCGCCGGCGCGGTTTGTCCAGCCTGCAGCGAGCCGGACAAGTTGATGATGTGGAGCGAAGACGACGTACCGCATCGCGAATGCGTGGCTTGCGGTTACTCCGATACGCTGAATGAACAAGGCCTGTCCGTTCCCAAGGAACTGGGTACCCGGGTCAACACTTCCGCACTCAAGCCTGCGGACACCAAGGTTCAGGCCGTGCAGTTTTTTCCGAATCCGAAGCTGAAGAAAAAGCCTGACGAGCAACACTGAGAGGAAAGCGATACCTCTCACGGCGCAACGCCGTGAGAGGTATCGAGATTCCGTCAAGGCGTGGAAATGCTGACGTAGGCTTTGGCCAGCGCCAGCAGTTTCATCATGTCCTCGGCATCAATATCGCCGTCACCATCGACATCTTTTTTGAGGTTACGGATCTTGAATGATTGTCCCCCATCATTTGAGGAGGCGATGAGGGTGGTGGCGTCCAGCAAAGCAGTAGTCTGCACGGAGTTTCCAGCACTCCAGTCCTCTTCCTTCAATGCGAACTGCATCGATACAAGCACTTCATTTGGATCGACGACAGTCGGACCAAGTTTCTGCAAAAAAATACCGCGGCGATTAAACATCGACATAATTAAATCCTTTTAATTAATGCTCCAATCAATGCATGGAGCGACCATAACAATACCGGTCGCTGGAGCGTTTCAACCAGACGCGATGTGTATCGTTCAATGACTTTCGAAACCAAGAGCTGCCCAACGGCACTGGTCACTCGAATCTTTCACGTATACTGTATAGGCATACAGCATGCGAGCCATCCCCATGAACGCGCCATTGCCCCCACGCGGTCGCGGCACCGCCACCAACCCGCATAACCGCTTCGCCCCCCATCGCTCGGTGGCCGAGGACGACGGCTGGTACCAGGAAGCGCCGATGACCCAAGGCACCGAGGTGTCCATCGAGACCGCGAAAACCATCATCACCCGCAATAATTCACCGGACCTGCCCTTCGATCGCTCGATCAACCCTTATCGTGGCTGCGAGCACGGTTGCATCTACTGTTATGCACGGCCCAGCCACGCCTATTGGGACATGTCGCCAGGTCTGGATTTCGAGACGAAGCTGATCGCCAAGACCAATGCAGCGGACATATTGGAAGAACAGCTCTCCAAACGTGGCTATAAATGTGCACCCATTAACCTGGGGTCCAACACCGATCCTTACCAGCCCATCGAGCGCGAGTACAAGATCACCCGCCAGACCCTCGAAGTGCTGCTGCGCTATCGTCATCCGGTAACCATCGTGACTAAAGGCTCGTTGATTCTGCGCGATCTGGACCTGCTGGCCGAACTCACCCGTCAAAGGCTGGTGGCTGTGATGATCAGCCTGACCACGCTGGACGACGAGCTCAAGCGCATCCTCGAACCCCGCGCTGCGGCCCCCAAGGCCCGACTGCGGGCGATCAGGGTGTTGCGCGAAGCGGGCGTTCCGGTGGGGGTGCTGTGTTCACCCATGATTCCGATGATCAACGACAGCGAAATCGAAAACCTGCTCACAGAGGCCCATGCCGCCGGGGCACAAAGCGCCGCCTACATGATGTTGCGGTTACCCCTGGAAGTCGCGCCCCTGTTCGAAGAGTGGCTGGCGGCCCACTATCCGCAACGTGCGGCCCATGTCCTGAGCCTGATTCGCCAGAGCCGTGGCGGCGAGTTGTACGACAGTCGCTTTGGCGCACGCATGCGTGGTGAAGGCCCCTTTGCCGATTTGTTGGCACAACGTTTTGCCAAAGCCATCAAACGCCTGGGGCTCAACCATCGGGAAGGTTTCAACCTGGACTGCGATGCCTTCTGTCCGCCGGGTCGCCAAATGTCGTTGATTTGAGGACAATTAGCCTATGGTTGAGTACGAGGATCGCCCTCAATTTTTCGCCAGTCACGTTTTTTGTGACCTGGAACACAGGTTCTAGAGCGGTCTTTTCAGTTTGAGTTAAGATTCGACGGCTACCTTGTTCATCGAGTGACTGACGGGTCGATCGACGACCTGGATGTTTTTTTAGACAGCCACTGGCTTCACACCGGACAAAACGGGAATATCCCTGACTCCGCCAAAGAGGATGAATCATGAGTGACAAGGATAAACAGCCGTTGGCTGCGTCGGCTTCTGCCCAACCCGGGGCGGAAAGCGCCGATGCAGCGCTGAAGCATATCGTTGACGGCTTTTTGCATTTTCATCATGAGATCTTTCCACAACAGGAAGAACTCTTCAAAAAACTCGCCACGGCCCAGCAGCCACGGGCGATGTTCATTACCTGCGCTGACTCGCGCATCGTCCCCGAGCTCATCACCCACAGCTCGCCGGGCGACCTGTTCGTCACTCGCAACGTCGGCAACGTCGTACCACCGTACGGCCAGATGAACGGTGGTGTGTCCACCGCCATCGAGTACGCGGTGCTGGCACTGGGCGTGCAACACATCATCATCTGCGGCCACTCCGATTGCGGAGCGATGCGTGCGGTACTCAATCCCGACAGCCTGGAAAAAATGCCTACGGTCAAAGCCTGGCTGCGGCATGCGGAAGTCGCGAAAACCATGGTGCACGACAACTGCAACTGCGCCGACGAAAACGAACGCATGCACGTCCTCACTGATGAAAATGTCATCGCCCAGTTGCAGCACTTGCGGACCCATCCTTCGGTAGCCTCGCGCATGGCGAACGGTCAACTGTTCATCCATGGCTGGGTCTATGACATCGAAACCAGCGAAATCAAAGCTTACGACGCGGATCAGGGTCGTTTCCTGCCGCTCGACGGCAGCCATCCGATTCCGGTGGCGACGCCCAAAGCGCGCTTCTAAATCCTCCTAACCATCTGTGTGGTTTGACGCCAGCCGCTGTTTCAGCGGCCCGGCTTCGCCATGCCTGAAGAAAACTTCGGGAGAATCATCATGCGTGCTGCACAACTTAAAGCTGTGCTGCCACGGGAGCTATTGGCTTCGGTGGTGGTGTTTCTGGTCGCCCTGCCATTGTGCATGGGCATTGCCATTGCTTCGGGACTGCCACCAGCCAAAGGCCTGATCACGGGGATCATCGGTGGACTGGTAGTCGGTTGGCTGGCCGGCTCGCCATTGCAAGTCAGTGGTCCTGCGGCAGGTCTGGCGGTGCTGGTGTTCGAACTGGTACGCCAGCATGGCGTGGTCATGCTCGGGCCGATCCTGCTGTTGGCGGGCTTTTTACAGTTGGTCGCTGGTCGCTTGAAACTCGGCTGCTGGTTTCGCGTGACAGCACCTGCCGTTGTCTACGGCATGCTCGCCGGGATCGGGGTGCTGATCGTCCTGTCACAGCTGCACGTGATGCTGGACGCCACGCCCAAGCCCTCGGGGCTGGATAACCTGGCAGCCTTCCCGGCCGCCGTGGCTCAGGCTTTGCCATCCTTTGGCTGGCAGGCCGGTTTGCTTGGGTTGGGAACGATTGCAGTCATGTGGTTGTGGGAAAAGCTGCGCCCCCATTCCCTGCGCTTCGTTCCCGGCGCGCTACTGGGGGTTGGGATCGCCACCGTCGTCAGCCTGGCCTTGGCGCTGCAAGTCAAACGGGTGGAAGTACCCGCAAACCTGGCCGAAGCCATCGACTGGCTGAAACCTGCCGACTTGCTGAACCTGGCTGACCCTGCGTTGCTGATTGCCGCATTCGCGGTAGCGTTCATCGCCAGCGCTGAAACCCTGCTATCCGCTGCCGCAGTCGACCGCATGCACAGTGGTCAACGCTCGGACTTCGACCGCGAGCTGTCTGCCCAAGGCGTCGGTAACATGCTTTGCGGAATGCTCGGCGCGTTGCCGATGACCGGAGTGATCGTACGCAGCTCGGCCAATGTCCAGGCCGGTGCCAGCACGCGTTACTCGACGATTTTCCATGGATTATGGCTGCTGGCGTTCGTAATGTTGTTGTCGAGCGTGCTGCAAAGCATTCCCGTGGCGAGCCTGGCCGGTGTGTTGGTTTACACCGGTTTCAAACTGGTGGATCTCAAGGCTTTTCGCGGTTTGGGTCGATACGGTCGAATGCCGATGTTCACCTACGCCACGACAGCGCTGGCGATCATCTTCACCGACTTGCTGACGGGCGTGCTGGTCGGCTTCGGCTTGACCTTGGTGAAGCTGGCGCTGAAAGCCTCACGACTGAAAATAAGCCTGATCGACCTTCCGCAGGACGGCGAAATGGAGCTGCGTCTGGTGGGGGCGGCGACCTTTCTCAAGGTGCCGGCGTTGACCCGGGTACTGGGTAGCATTCCGGCAGGTGCGACGGTGCATGTGCCACTCAATAACCTGAGCTACATCGACCATTCGTGCCTGGAATTGCTGGAGGAATGGGGACGGGCGAATGCGGCCAAGGGCTCGAAATTGTTGATCGAGTCGCGCGGGTTGAAGCGAAGGCTGGAGGGCCGGGTGCGGACCAATATCGGAATTGGTGCGGCTGGCTGAATAACCCACCTGTAGGAGCGAGCCTGCTCGCGATGGACCAAAGAACACCGCGGGGTGTCAGAATACCCGCGGAATCGTTGTCGACCATCGCGAGCATGCTCGCTCCTACAAGGGTAATGCGAACCTACGCCACCGGCTGTTCCAGCTCCAGGCCCACACCCAGGCGGCGGGACATGCACGGCCAGCGCTTCCACGCGGCGCCGGTGTCCGGGCTGCTGAGTTTCTCGCGGTAGGCTTCGACCGACTCCAGCGCAAAGCTTTCGTCGTTGAGCATCTCGTCCACAGCGTGATGCACCGCCTCGTCCAGTTGGTTGGCGAACTCCTCACCGATCAACTGGTGAGCAATCAGGTTGGCGACAGTCATGTCCAAGGGGATCAGTGGCTGGCCAAGATGCTTGATGTACAGGTCGTTGACCTCTTCGACGAACCGGTGCGCCAGATAGGCTTCGTCCAGCAGGCTGTCGAGCCCGACGTGCCCGGCCATGATCGCCGGCGGCTGGAGGAAGTACTGTTCGGCGATTTTCAGCACCGGTTTTACCTGCGATTCGATACCCGCTTCCCTGGCGACTTCATTGGCTGCATCCAGCAGATCAGGTACTTCCTCAATGTAGGCGGCGACAAAACGTGTCAGGACGCCGTTGGCATCCGCCTCCGGTAATTGGATCGCGCGGTGTAGGTGAGGCAGTTGGTTTTCCAGCTGACGCGTCAGCAGGCCGCTCTCGGCTTCGTGTTGTTGTGCTTTTTGGATCTGCTCGCGCAATGCGGCGGTGTTCATGAAAACTCCAGGAAACAAGGCAATGAAATAGGGAAGACATAACTTAGCTGGCATACGAAAAATGCTAAGACGCATTTGTCATAATTATTTCATCCTTGAGACGCCTCCGTTATATCGGTTTGCCACCACTCGTCTGCATCCTTCTCCATTCGTGCCCTGCAAAGCAAGTTAATGCTGTTTCAGATGATTTACGCCAGCACATTGCGAGGTGGGAGTCGCTGTCTATACTCGGGTTGGAATGGAGTTAGCTGATGACGCCCGACTGCAATGCAGCAAGGCCCGGCGATTCAAGTTCGTAGTCTGATGCAGCCGCTCCCTTGCCGCAGGTGAAAGCCGGCGGGATAACAAGAACGATAAGGGGAACCCGCAATGATGCGACATCCACATGTCTGGATGGGCCTCCTGTTGTGGTCGATTTTCAGTCAGGCACAAGCGGCCTGGACTGTGAATATGGCGCCTGGAGCGACTGAAATCAGTCACGCTGTGTTTGACCTGCACATGACCATTTTCTGGATCTGTGTAGTGATCGGCATCATCGTCTTTGGCGCCATGTTCTGGTCGATGATCTTGCACCGCCGCTCTACCGGGCAGGTGGCGGCAAAATTTCACGAAAGTACCACCGTCGAAATTCTCTGGACCATCGTGCCCTTCATTATTCTGGTGGCCATGGCGGTTCCGGCGACTGCCACCCTGATCAAGATGTACGACGCCAGTGAGCCGGATATCGATATCCAGGTCACCGGCTATCAGTGGAAATGGCATTACAAGTACCTGGGCCAGGACGTTGAGTTCTTCAGCAACCTGGCCACTCCCGCCGATCAGATCCACAACAAGGAAGCCAAGAGCGAGCATTACCTGCTCGAGGTCGACAAGCCCCTGGTGCTTCCGATCGGCGCCAAGGTGCGCTTCCTGGTGACCTCTGCCGACGTGATTCACTCCTGGTGGGTGCCGGCCTTCGCGGTCAAGCGCGATGCGATCCCGGGGTTCGTCAACGAAGCCTGGACCCGTGTCGAAAAACCCGGTGTCTACCGCGGCCAATGCGCCGAGCTGTGCGGCAAGGATCATGGGTTCATGCCGATCGTGGTTGAGGTCAAGGACAAGCCCGATTACGAAAAGTGGCTGGCTGAACGCAAGGCAGAGGCTGCACAACTCAAGGAGCTGACCAGTAAGGAATGGACCCTCGACGAGCTCAAAGAGCGCGGCGACAAGGTCTATCACACCGCCTGCGTGGCCTGTCACCAGGCCGAAGGCCAGGGCCTGCCGCCCATGTTCCCGGCTCTCAAGGGCTCGAAAATCGCCACCGGCCCCATCAAGGATCACCTGAGCATTGTCTTCCACGGCAAGCCTGGCACCGCCATGGCGGCGTTCGGCAAGCAACTGTCGGAAGTCGATATCGCAGCGGTCGTGACCTACGAGCGTAACGCCTGGGGCAACAACAAGGGCGACATGGTCACCCCCAAAGAAGTGCTGGAGCTGAAACAGGCGGAAAGCAAATGACCCAGTCTATTGCGCACCCAAGGAACCCGTCGGGGCAGCACGCCCCGACCTGCCCAGCCCATCTGCTTGCAGGAGACAGGACATGACTGTTGTAGTCGATGACCATGTTCAGACCGGCACCGCACACGAACATGCCCACGGCCCTGCCAAAGGCCTGATGCGCTGGGTGCTGACGACCAACCACAAGGACATCGGTACGCTGTACCTGTGGTTTGCGTTTTCCATGTTCCTGCTCGGCGGCTCGTTCGCGATGGTGATTCGCGCCGAACTGTTCCAGCCGGGGTTGCAGATCGTCCAGCCGGAATTCTTCAACCAGATGACCACCATGCACGGCCTGGTGATGGTCTTCGGTGCGGTGATGCCGGCCTTCGTCGGCCTCGCCAACTGGATGGTTCCGCTGATGATCGGCGCACCCGACATGGCGCTGCCGCGGATGAACAACTTCAGCTTCTGGCTGTTGCCAGCGGCATTCATCCTGCTGGTTTCGACCCTGTTCACCCCAGGAGGCGGACCCAACTTCGGCTGGACGTTCTACGCGCCGCTGTCGACGACGTACGCGCCGGAAAGCGTGACCTTCTTCATCTTCGCCATCCACTTGATGGGGATCAGTTCGATCATGGGTGCGATCAACGTGATCGCCACCATCCTCAACCTGCGCGCCCCCGGCATGACGCTGATGAAAATGCCGCTGTTCGTCTGGACCTGGCTGATCACCGCGTTCCTGCTGATCGCGGTAATGCCGGTACTGGCCGGTTGCGTGACGATGATGCTGATGGACATCCACTTCGGTACCAGCTTCTTCAGCGCCGCCGGTGGCGGTGACCCGGTGCTGTTCCAGCATGTGTTCTGGTTCTTTGGCCACCCCGAGGTGTACATCATGATCCTGCCGGCCTTTGGTGCCGTCAGCTCGATCATTCCGGCCTTCTCGCGCAAGCCGCTGTTCGGCTACACCTCGATGGTCTACGCCACGGCGAGTATCGCGTTCCTGTCGTTCATCGTCTGGGCGCACCACATGTTCGTGGTCGGTATCCCGCTGGTGGGTGAGCTGTTCTTCATGTATGCCACGTTGTTGATCGCGGTACCCACCGGGGTCAAGGTGTTCAACTGGGCCAGTACCATGTGGCAAGGCTCGCTGACCTTCGAGACGCCGATGCTATTCGCGGTGGCGTTCGTGATCCTGTTCTCCATCGGCGGTTTCTCCGGACTGATGCTGGCCATCGCCCCGGCGGATTTCCAGTACCAGGATACGTATTTTGTGGTCGCGCACTTCCACTACGTGCTGGTGCCGGGTGCAATCTTCGGGATCTTCGCCTCGGCCTATTACTGGATGCCGAAGTGGACCGGCCACATGTACGACGAAACCCTCGGCAAGCTGCATTTCTGGCTGTCGTTCATCGGCATGAACTTGGCTTTCTTCCCAATGCACTTCGTCGGGCTTGCGGGCATGCCTCGACGGATTCCGGACTACAACCTGCAATTCGCCGACTTCAACATGGTGTCGTCGATCGGCGCCTTCATGTTCGGTGCAACGCAGATTTTCTTCCTGTTCATCGTGATCAAGACCATTCGCGGTGGCCCGCCAGCACCGGCCAAACCGTGGGATGGGGCCGAAGGCCTGGAATGGAGCGTTCCCTCACCGGCGCCGTATCACACCTTCACCACGCCGCCGGAAGTGAAATGAAATGAGCGCCATGGCCTTTGTGGGAGCGAGCCTGCTCGCGAAAAACGATGACGCGGTCTACCTGCCAAACCGTGGCGTCTGCTTCGCGAGCAGGCTCGCTCCCACAGGGCTCTCGGCGCAGGTGAGAAATCATGGCTGACTCGATTTCGATGAAGAAACTGGTCACCCGCCTGTTACTGGTGGTGGTAGCGATGTTTGTCTTCGGTTTTGCCCTGGTGCCGATCTACGACGTGATGTGCAAGGCATTCGGCATCAACGGCAAGACCGCCGGGCAGTATGAGGGTGAGCAAACGGTCGATACCTCGCGACAGGTTCGCGTGCAGTTCCTGTCGACCAACTCCGCCGACATGTCCTGGGATTTCTATCCCAAGCATGATGAATTGACGGCCAACCCCGGGGCAGTGAACGAGATGATCTTCATCGCGCACAACCCTACCAATCGCCCGATGAGCGCTCAGGCGGTGCCGAGCATCGCGCCCAGCGCGGCGGCGGCGTACTTCCACAAGACCGAATGCTTCTGCTTCACCCAACAAGTGCTGCAGCCCGGTCAACGAATCGAGATGCCGGTACGTTTCATCGTTGACCGTGACATGCCCAAGGATGTGAAGCACCTGACGCTGTCCTACACGCTGTTCGATATCACCGCCCGACATCCACCGGTCGCAGTAAATACTGGCGGTTGAGCGTGCCCGATAAGGAGAACAATAAATGGCAACTCATGAACATTATTACGTTCCGGCCCAGAGCAAATGGCCGATCATCGCTACGGTCGGGATGTTCGTCACGGTGCTCGGCCTGGCCATCTGGTTCAACGATCTGAAAGCGGCGCGGCCGGAATCCCACGGCCCGCTGATCTTTTTCGTCGGTGGCCTGTTGCTGGCCTACATGCTCTTTGGCTGGTTCGGTACGGTGATCAAGGAAAGTCGCGGCGGCTTGTACAGCGCGCAGATGGATCGCTCGTTCCGCTGGGGCATGAGCTGGTTCATTTTCTCAGAGGTGATGTTCTTCATCGCCTTTTTCGGCGCACTGTTTTATGTGCGCCATGTATCCGGCCCGGCACTCGGCGGTGAAGGCACCAAAGGCCTCGCCCACATGCTGTGGCCTGCCTTCGAGTGGACCTGGCCACTGCTGAACAACCCCGATTCCAAGCTGTTCCCACCACCGAAGGAGGTCATCAGCCCCTGGGGATTGCCGCTGCTCAATACCGTGATACTGGTGACCTCCAGCGTCACGGTGACCATCGCCCACCATGCCTTGAAAAAGGGCCATCGCGGCGCGCTGAAAATCTGGCTGGCGCTCACGGTGCTGCTGGGCATTGCGTTCCTCGGCTTTCAGGCCGAAGAGTACATGCACGCCTATAACGAACTGGGCTTGACCCTGGGTTCGGGCATCTACGGCGCCACGTTCTTCATGCTCACCGGGTTCCACGGCGCCCACGTGACGATCGGCACCATCATCCTGTTCGTGATGCTGATGCGGGTCATGCGTGGGCACTTCGACAGCGAACATCAGTTCGGCTTCGAGGCAGCGAGTTGGTACTGGCACTTCGTGGATGTGGTGTGGATCGGGCTGTTTGTTTTCGTCTATGTGCTGTAGGAGCGAGCATGCTCGCGATGGTATCCAACGATAACGCGGGGAACCTGATACCCCGCGATGCTTTCGAGTTTTTCGCGAGCATGCTCGCTCCTACGGTTACCAGGGTGCGTGAGATACAAGCTGGCCGCTGAAAAAGCCCCAGGCGATCAAGCCGACGGTAATGGCGGCCAGTGCTACACGAACACTCAAGGCAATGACGAGGCGGTTCGAGCTGCTGTCGTCCTTGACCAGAAAAAACAGGCCGCTGAACAGGCTGACAACCGTGGCAATCAGCATCAGGACGATGGCTGCTTTGAGCATGGTGGGACTCCGGGGGACAAGCGATGCATCTGAGTATAGCTATCGCGACGACCGACTTTCTGGCGATGCCATGAAGCGCTTTCGGCCGGGCATCATTCCGACATTGGTGGTTGCGCTGTTGCTGCCCCTGCTGGTGTCGCTTGGGTTCTGGCAATTGAGCCGGGGTGCGGAGAAAAGCGCGCTACTGCAAACCTATACTGAACGCCGGGCTGCAGAACCGATGGCCAGCACCGAGCTGCAACACACGGCAGACCCGGCATTCAGACGGATTCACCTGCATGGCCAGTTCGATGCCGCGCACAGCCTGTTGCTGGATAACCGTCAGCGTGGCGGAAAAGTCGGGGTCGAGCTGCTGCAACCGTTTCAGGATCAGGCAACTGGGCTGTGGCTGCTGGTCAATCGCGGCTGGCTGCCTTGGCCCGACCGCCGGACGCCGCCGCGATTCACTACACCGACCGATGCCTTGAGTCTCGATGCATGGGTCTACGTTTCACCCGGCGCGACCTTCCAGCTCCACGCCGACCCAAGCACCAGCACTTGGCCAAAACTACTCACGGCCATTGACCCGAATGCACTCTGGGCAGCCCTGGGCCGTGAAGGCTTTGCCTACGAATTACGCGCAGAAACCGGGCCCGCGACGTACCAGGCCGATTGGCCGGTAGTGGCCATGGGGCCGGAAAAACACATCGCTTATGCCGTGCAGTGGTTCGCCATGTCGATCGCCCTGTTCGGTCTTTACCTCTACCTCGGCTGGCACAACGCAAAGGAGAAACACCATGGGAGCGGCCATGAATCCACCCAGCATGTCTGAGGCCAAAACGCCGGTGAACCGGCGCAAGGGACGGTTGCAGTTACTGCTGATTGTGCTCGGGGTGGTCGGTCCGATGATCCTGGCCACCGGCATGTACAAACTGAATTTCTGGGTGCCGGAAGGCCGCAGCTATCACGGCGAACTGATCGGCAACGGACAGAGCCGCGCCGACCTTGGCGTACGGGCGCAGGAAAACCGCTGGCAGTTGCTGGTGACGGCACCGAAAGAGTGCTCGGTGGACTGCCAGCAACTGGTTTATCTGGCGCGCCAAATCCAGATCGGCCTGGGTCGCGATGCCGGTCGCGCCAGTCACGCACTGGCGGCGACACAGCCGCTGAGCAGTGATTACGAGACTAAACTTCAACGCGAGTACCCGCAGTTGCAGCGCTATCCACTGGATTTGCCGACCTACACCAAAGGAGCTCAGAGTAATGACTCTCCACACCTGTGGATCATCGATCCCCACGGCAATCTGGTCTTGCGCTACGACCCGTCAGTCAAGGGCAAGGATCTGCTCAATGACCTGCGGCACCTGCTGAAACTGTCGAACATCGGATAAGGGCATCGTCATGGCCAAGCCTGGATTTCGCCTCGCGCTGTTTGCCACCTTTCTGGCACTGATTGTGGTGTTGCTCGGTGCCTATACCCGCCTGACCCACGCAGGCTTGGGCTGTCCGGACTGGCCTGGCTGCTACGGTTTTATCAGCGTGCCCAAAAGCGAAGCACAACTGGCCCATGCCGAATTGCATTTTCCGGACACGCCTGTAGAAGCCCATAAAGGCTGGAACGAGATGATCCACCGCTACTTCGCCGGCACGCTGGGGCTGCTGATATCGGTGTTGGCCGGTAGGGCCTGGGTCCATCGCCGGCATCCAGGGCAACCGGTGAAGCTGCCGTTGTTCCTGCTGGCAGTGGTGTTTGCCCAAGCCGCGTTCGGCATGTGGACGGTGACACTCAAGCTCTGGCCGCAAGTCGTCACCGGACATCTGCTTGGCGGCTTTGCGACCCTGAGCCTGCTGTTTCTGCTGACCTTGCGCCTGTCCGGCGTACTGCCCGCATTGACGGTGCCGCGACGCCTGCAGTACTGGGCGACGGCGGGGCTGTTGCTGGTCATCGGGCAAATCGCCTTGGGTGGCTGGGTCAGCTCCAACTACGCCGCTGTGGCCTGCATCGACTTTCCGACGTGCCACGGGCAATGGCTGCCGCCTGCGGACTTCGCCAATGGCTTTCACCTGACCCAGCACATCGGCCCGAACTACCTCGGCGGGCAACTGGACAGCGACGCCCGCACCGCGATTCACCTGACACACCGGATCGGCGCGTTGTTGGTGACCCTGGTGTTACTTGGCCTCGCCTGGCAACTGAAAGTCGTTGGCATGACGCGACTCGCCGGGTTGGTGCTGATCGCCCTCGCGGCGCAAATCACCCTGGGCATCAGCAACGTGCTGTTGCACCTGCCGCTACCGATTGCCGTCGCCCATAACGCCGGGGGCGCAGCGCTGTTGCTGACGATGGTGTTGGTCAATTACCACGCCCGGACCAGCCTGGTTCGGGTCAAGCAGCCGACACGCTGGCGTTTCAGCCCGCGTAAACATTCAGCCGGGCCCATAACAATAAAAGGAGAGACGCCATGGCGATTCTGATCGGCGAACGTCACAGCCAGGCAATCTGGCGTGACTACCTGGAGCTGACCAAACCAAAGGTGGTGGTGCTGATGCTCATCACTTCACTGGTAGGGATGTTCCTCGCAACGCGCGCCGGAGTGCCGTGGACCGTGCTGGTGTTCGGCAACCTGGGCATTGCCTTGTGTGCAGGCGGTGCGGCAGCGGTCAACCACGTGGTGGACCGCAGGATCGATGCGGTCATGGCTCGCACCCACAAACGGCCACTGGCCGAAGGCCGGGTGTCTCCGGCCGCCGCGCTGACTTTTGCCCTGGTGCTGGCACTGCTTGGCCAGGCCTTGTTGCTGGCCTTCACCAATCCGCTGACAGCATGGCTGACCCTTGCCTCCCTGCTCGGCTACGCAGTGGTCTACACCGGTTTCCTCAAGCGTGCGACGCCGCAGAATATCGTCATCGGAGGCCTGGCCGGGGCCGCTCCGCCGCTGCTCGGCTGGACCGCCGCCACCGGCCACGTCAGCGCCGAACCGCTGCTGTTGGTGCTGATCATCTTCGCCTGGACCCCGCCACACTTCTGGGCCCTTGCGATCCATCGCAAGGAGGAATATGCCAAGGCTGACATCCCAATGCTGCCGGTGACCCACGGCGAGCACTACACCAAGATCCACATCCTGCTTTACACCTGCGCGCTGCTGGCCGTCAGCCTGATGCCCTACGTGATCCACATGAGCGGCTTGCTCTACCTGGTCTGCGCCATCGGTCTTGGCGCCAGATTCCTGCAATGGGCCGTGGTGCTGTACCGTGGCACTCGGCCGCACGCGGCGATCAACACCTTCAAGTACTCTATTTACTACTTGTTCCTGCTGTTCATCGCCCTGCTCGTTGACCACTACTTATTGTTGAACCTATGACCCGAACCCAGAAAACCGTCTTCATCCTTGTCGCCCTGATCGCGCTGGTCCTGGGCCTGACCATCAACAAAGTGCTCTCCGGCAAAGGCCAGGGCGACCCGACGGCACTAATCGACGCGGGGATCATTCTCCTGCCGCAAAGCCGCAACCTGCCGGATGTGAAGATGACCGATCAGGACGGCAAGCCGGTGGCCATCAACGAGCTCAAAGGCAAGTGGAGCCTGCTGTTCTTCGGCTACACCTTCTGCCCGGATATCTGCCCGACCACCCTCGCCCAACTGCGCCAGATCAAGAGTGAATTGCCGCCGGAGGCTGTGGATAAGTTGCAGATCGTGCTGGTCAGTGTCGATCCGCACCGCGATACGCCCAAGCAGCTCAAGCAGTACCTGGGCTACTTCGATCCGCAGTTTGTCGGCCTAACGGCGACGTCGACCGAGGATCTGCAAAAGATCGCTAATGCCGTGAGCATCCCGTTCATTCCGGCCGATACAAGCAAGCCGAACTACACGGTCGACCACAGCGGTAACCTCGCGGTCATTGGCCCGGACGGAACCCAGCGCGGCTTCATTCGGGCGCCGTTGAACAATGTGAAGCTGGTGGCGCAATTGCCGGTGATGCTCAACCGCAAATAACCACCATACCGCTCCTACGGGAACGATATTTCAGGCACAAAAAAGGGGACGCTTATGGCGTCCCCTTTTTCGTTGCGTCAGCCAATCAGAACGCAGGCACCACCGCGCCTTTGTACTTCTCGAGAATGAAGGCCTTCACTTCCGGGCTGTGCAGGGCAGCAACCAGCTTCTTCATCGCTTCACTGTCCTTGTCGTCCGGACGGGCAACCAGGATGTTCACATAAGGCGAGTCGCTACCTTCAATGACCAGCGCGTCCTTGGACGGATCGAGCTTGGCTTCCAGCGCGTAGTTGGTGTTGATCAGCGCCAGGTCGACCTGGGTCAGCACGCGCGGGATGGTCGCGGCTTCCAGCTCACGGAATTTCAGGTTCTTCGGGTTCTCGGTAATGTCCTTGACCGTCGACAGGATGTTGTTCGAATCCTGCAACTTGATCACACCGGCCTTGGCCAGCAGCAGCAGCGCGCGGCCACCATTGGTGGCGTCGTTCGGGATCACCACGGTGGCGGTGCTTGGCAGCTCTTCCAGGGTCTTGTACTTGCTGGAGTAAGCGCCCAGTGGTTCCAAGTGCACGCCGGCCACCGAGACCAGGTTGGTGCCCTTGGCCTTGTTGAACTCATCCAGGTACGGCTGGTGCTGGAAGAAGTTGGCGTCCAGGCGTTTTTCCGCGACCTGCACGTTCGGCTGGATGTAATCGGTGAAGACTTTAACCTTGAGGTCCACGCCTTGCTGGGCCAGGGCCGGTTTAACGAACTCGAGGATTTCCGCGTGCGGAACCGGAGTCGCGGCGACTGTCAGGGTGTCGGCGGCGTGGGCGGAAAAGGCTGCAACAGCAGCGAATGCGACGAGTAGTTTTTTCATTCAGCTAACTCCTTTTGGGTACCCGCTTGAGGCGCCAGTCTTCGGCGCCTCAAGCGAATGGCCGGCTCATTTGTCATGTACGAGAACGTTTTATTTCCGAGAGAAATGCACAACCAGCTTGTCGCCAACGGTTTGCAGGACCTGCACCAGCACCAGCAGCAGCACCACCGTCACCACCATCACGTCAGTCTGGAAACGCTGGTAGCCGAACCGGATCGCCAGGTCACCCAGACCACCGGCACCGACCACACCGGCCATTGCCGTGTAGGACACCAGTGTAATGGCAGTCACCGTAATCGCCGCGAAAATGCCCGGGCGGGCTTCAGGCAGCAAGGCATTGGTGATGATCTGCCGCGTCGTCGCGCCCATGGCCTGGGTCGCTTCGATGATGCCGCGATCCACTTCGCGCAGAGCGGTTTCCACCAGCCGCGCGAAAAACGGCGTGGCACCGACCACCAGCGGCGGGATCGCGCCGGCGACCCCCAGGGAAGTGCCAGTGATCAACACGGTGAACGGAATCATCACGATCAACAGAATGATGAAGGGCAGCGAACGCAGGATGTTCACCACCAGAGACAACATCGCGTAGACGCCTTTGGCTTCCAGCAACTGACGCGGGCTGCAGAGGAACAACAGCACACCCAGCGGCAGGCCCAGCAACACGGTGAACAGCAGCGAACCACCGAGCATCAGCAGCGTATCACCGGTGGCCAGCCAGATTTCGAACCAGTCGATGTTGGCGAAGAAACTAGTCAGGGCTTCCATTAGCGCAGCACCTCCATGTGAACGTCGGCCGCGGTGAAGCGGGCAAAAGCCGCTTCCATGTCACCACCGGTCACGGCCAGGGTCAGTTGCCCGTAAGGGACGTCCTTGATGCGATCGATCCGACCGGCCAGGATGCTGTAGTCCACACCGGTCTCCCGAGCGACGGTTCCCAGTAGGGGCGCGTAGGTCGCTTCGCCCTGGAAGGTCAGACGCACGATGCGGCCTGGCACGTGTGCGAAGTCGTCACGCTGTTCGCTTTCGTCGATGTGCTCGTCTTCTTGCACGAAACGCTTGGTCGTCGGGTGTTTCGGATGCAGGAACACCTCGGCCACCGAACCTTGCTCGACAATCACGCCAGCGTCCATGACGCCGACCTGGTCGCAGACTCGGCGGATCACGTCCATTTCATGGGTGATCAGCACGATGGTCAACTTCAGCTCACGATTGATCTCAGCCAATAATTGCAGGACCGACGCCGTGGTCTGCGGGTCCAGTGCACTGGTGGCTTCGTCGCACAGCAGGATTTTCGGCTTGGTCGCCAAGGCGCGGGCAATGCCTACACGCTGCTTCTGGCCGCCGGACAACTGCGCTGGATACTTGTTGGCGTGATCGGACAAACCGACCCGGGCCAACAACTCGGCCACGCGCAGATCGATCTCGCGGCGGGACAATTCACCGGCCAGCGTCAGCGGCAGCGCAACGTTGTCGGCAACGGTCTTGGACGCCAGCAGGTTGAAGTGCTGGAAAATCATTCCGACCTGCTGACGGAAACGGCGCAGTCCGTTGGCATCGAGCGCAGTGACTTCTTCGCCGTCCACGATGATCTTGCCGCCGCTAGAGTTTTCCAGGCGATTGATCAGACGCAGCAGGGTACTTTTTCCCGCACCGGAATGGCCGATCAGACCAAAGACCTGACCATTCTCTATCGTCAGACTGGTCGGATGCAGGGCGGGGATATCCTTACCGGCGACGCGGTAGGTTTTATGGACGTTTTGAAACTCGATCACGTAGCGAACCTTGTGGGGCGCGTTGGAAAAGGATCAGCGGTTAGCCGGGCGCGCATTTTAGCCTGTCCGTATAGCAGTTCTTAGCATTTATTTCGTATTCAACCAGTCATTTGGCAATAACGCGATCAAAGGTCAGATAAAAGGAACGGCTCGAAACGTCATCAGTCACTAATTAGGCCACTCGAAACAATCCCCGAGGAGTCATGCCTGATGAGCACCAAGAAGCCTGCCGCCCCCAAGAGCGCACTGGCCGGGACCGATACCCTGGACCGCAGCAACACCAATACCAAGCTCGATAGCCTGGAAAAATTCCGTTCCGACGCCACCGGTCAGGCCTTGCGTACCAATCAGGGCGTGAAGGTGGCGGACAATCAGAACACCTTGAAAGCCGGCGCCCGAGGGCCATCGTTGCTGGAAGACTTCATCATGCGTGAAAAAATCACGCACTTTGACCATGAGCGCATCCCCGAGCGTATCGTGCATGCCCGAGGCACGGGTGCCCATGGTTTCTTCCAGACTTACGAGAACCACTCAGTACTGACCAAGGCCGGTTTCCTGCAAGACCCGGCGCAGAAAACGCCGGTGTTCGTGCGTTTTTCCACCGTGCAGGGGCCCCGTGGTTCAGGCGATACCGTGCGGGACGTACGTGGTTTCGCTGTGAAGTTTTTCACCAATGAAGGCAACTTCGACCTGGTGGGCAATAACATGCCGGTGTTTTTCATCCAGGACGCCATCAAATTTCCCGACTTTGTCCATGCAGTAAAACCCGAGCCTCACAATGAAATCCCTACTGGCGGCTCGGCCCACGATACGTTTTGGGACTTTGTCTCACTGCAACCTGAATCAGCCCATATGGTGATCTGGGCCATGTCCGACCGGGCAATTCCGAAAAGCCTGCGCAGCATGCAAGGTTTCGGCGTGCACACCTTCCGGTTGATCAACGCCGAAGGTAAATCGCGTTTCGTCAAATTCCACTGGCGCCCCGCCGCCGGGACCTGCTCGCTGGTGTGGGATGAAGCGCAGAAACTGGCGGGTAAAGACACCGATTATCACCGCCGCGATCTCTGGGAAGCCATCGAGATGGGTGACTACCCGGAATGGGAACTCGGCGTGCAGATTATTGAGGAGGAAAACGAACACGCCTTCGATTTCGACATCCTCGACCCCACCAAGCTGATTCCTGAAGAGCTCGTGCCCATTACGCCACTGGGGAAAATGACGCTCAACCGCAACCCGGACAATTTCTTCGCCGAAACCGAGCAGGTTGCATTCTGCCCGGGGCATATCGTGCCCGGGATCGACTTCTCCAATGATCCGTTGCTGCAAGGTCGGCTGTTTTCCTACACCGATACGCAGATCAGCCGACTTGGTGGACCGAATTTTCATGAAATCCCGATCAACCGTCCAGTAACACCACTCCACAACGGCCAGCGTGATGCATTACACCGCACCACCATCGACAAGGGGCGTGCGTCCTACGAACCCAACTCCATCGACGGCGGATGGCCGAAAGAAACACCTCCTGCCGCCCAGGACGGCGGTTTCGAAAGTTATGCGGAGCGCATCGACGCCAACAAGATCCGGCAGCGCAGCGAGTCGTTCAGCGACCACTTCTCCCAGGCACGGCTGTTTTTCCACAGCATGAGCAAGCATGAGCAAGAACACATCATCGCGGCATACAGCTTTGAGTTGGGCAAGGTTGAGCGTGAGTTCATCCGGGCCAGGCAAGTGAATGAAATCCTGGCCAACATCGATCTGGAGCTGGCCAAACGGGTGGCACAGAACCTCGGGCTTGCGGCGCCGAAAGCGGGGACCGTCGATGTACCGAAAACGTCCCCGGACCGCTCGCCGGCCCTGAGCCAGGCCAACCTGCTGCCAGGCGACATCAAAACCCGGAAGGTAGCGATCCTGGCGGCCGACGGCGTGGACGGGGCAGCAATCGATGCCATGAAGAAAGCGCTGGAAGCTGAAGGGGCGCATGCCAAATTGCTCGGCCCGACCTCGGCCCCGGTGAAAACCTCCGATGGCAAGTCGTTGCCGGTAGATGCGTCCATGGAAGGCTCGCCTTCAGTAACATTCGACGCTGTGTTCGTGCCTGGAGGCGCGGCATCGATCAAGGCGCTGAGCACTGACGGTGTGGCGTTGCATTACGTACTGGAGGCTTACAAGCATTTGAAAGCGATTGCGTTGCACGGTGAGGCGAAGCAGTTGCTGGATGTGTTGAAACTGGAGGTTGATGCGGGGTTGGTCATAGGGGCGGATAGCAAGTTGGCCAAGCCATTCTTTGCCGCGATTGGACAGCATCGGGTTTGGGACAGGGAGCCGAAGGCTAAAGCGATTCCGGCCTAGAAAGCTTTATCGTCGGATAGGATGCCATCGCGGGCAAGCCCGCTCCTACAGTGGACAAGTTGGCCAAAAAATGTGCGGCCGACCCGAAACCCTGTGGGAGCGGGCTTGCCCGCGATGCTTTCAAGGGGCTTTGCGGGGACTCAATACCATCTGCGCCGGAACGCTGCGCAGAATCTGCCGATCCAGCTTCAGATCAAACTGCGGATCGAGCTTCTGCACGCGCTTGATCAACAAATTGGCCAGCCAAGGATAATCATCGGTACGCGGAACCTGAAGGCTCACATCGCACTGAAAATTCACCACATCGGCGGCAATAGCATCCAATTGACGACGCATTTTCCCCATATCGGTGATTTTCAGCTTCACCGTCGTGCTTTCAGCCTCAGGGTCAATGACCTTGGCCTTGCGCTTGGCTTCGGCGGACTTGAGGTCTGCTTCGGCCTTTTCCAGCTCAGCCTTGCGGGCTTGTGCGATGGCACCGTTGACACCACCGGTCAGCGCAGGCGCTTTAGGCATCAAGACCCGAGCCCGGGCCAATGCGGTGGCAGCAGCGTTTACATCGCCCTTTTGCAGGACGATCTGACTACGTAGCAGATAGGCTTCGGCCAGTTGACGCTGGTATTGCTCTAGGGACTGATCGTTGGGGGACTCGGCCTGCAACGCTGCCAATTGATTCTCGGCTGTGGCCAGCTCGCTGCTGGCCAGGCTTTGTTCCAGCTGTGCAATGGCCGTGGCCCGCGCATCCGGGGCCTCGGTGGCTGCCGGTGGCGTGCTTTGGCAAGCGCCCAGCAGCAAAGAAAATGCGACAAGGAGCAGATAACGGGAGGCGAACGACTTCATTCCTGCGACTCTCTATTTGCGCAAAAAACGAGCAAGTCTACACCCCTCGACGGGGCAGAACAAAACTCAGCAGAAACAGCGCGGCGGCCGCCACTACAATCGACGGGCCCGCCGGGGTGTCCTTGAACCAGGACAACGCCAACCCGCCACACACGGCGAGCACGCCCAGCAGGCTGGCGCCCAGTGCCATCTGCTCCGGTGAGCGGGCGTGACGTTGTGCCGCGGCGGCCGGAATGATCAACAACGATGTGATCAGCAACACACCGACGATTTTCATCGCCACGGCAATCACTACGGCGATCAACAGCATCAGCGCCAGGCGCAATCCCGCCACCGGCAGCCCTTCGACCCTCGCCAACTCTTCGTGCACCGTGATTGCCAGCAATGGCCGCCACAATGTCACCAACAACGCCAGCACCGCAGCGCTACCCCCGAGGATCCATGCCAGATCGGTCGGGCTGATCGCCAGCAAGTCACCGAACAGATAGGCCATCAGGTCGATCCGCACTTCGTGCATGAAGCTTAGTACCACCAGGCCCAAAGAGAGGGTGCTGGGTGCGAGAATTCCCAAAAGCGTGTCGGAGGCCAACGGCTGACGCTGTTGCAAGGTCACCAGCAACACCGCCAACAGCAAGCAGCCGACGGTGACGGCCACTGTCGGGCTGACATCCAGCAAAAAGCCCAGCGCCACGCCCAGCAATGCCGCGTGGGACAGGGTGTCGCCGAAATAGGCCATGCGCCGCCAGACCACGAAGGAGCCCAGCGGGCCCGCCACAACTGCCAGAGCCAATCCTGCAAGCAGGGCGTAGAGCAGAAAATCAGCCATGCTTGCAGCTATCTCCGTGAACATGGGTATGACCCGATGTGGGCGCCTTGACCACCGAGCCGTGCAGATCGTGGGCGTGGTCGTGGTGGTGGTGATAAATCGCCAGGCTTTGTGCGTTTTTTCCGAAAAGCTCGACAAATGCCGGATCGCCGCTGACCTGCTCGGGGTGGCCGGAGCAGCAGACATGGCGATTCAGGCAAACAACCTGGTCGGTGGTGCTCATCACCAGGTGCAAATCGTGGGAAACCATCAACACACCGCAGCCGTGACGGTCTCGCAGGCGGGTGATCAGGCTATAGAGTTCAGCTTGGCCGGCCACGTCGACGCCTTGTACCGGTTCGTCGAGCACCAGCAGCTCAGGCTCACGCAACAAGGCCCGGGCCAACAGGACACGTTGCATCTCACCGCCGGAAACACTTTGCACCGGGCTGTCGATCACCTGCTCGGCGCCGACTTCCTTGAGCGCGGCCAACGCCATCGCGCGATCCACACCCGGCACCAGGCGCAAGAAGCGCAGCACCGAGAGCGGCAGGGTCGGGTCGACATGCAGCTTTTGCGGCATGTAGCCGACCCGCAGTTTCGGCTTGCGCCAGACGCTGCCACTGTCGGGCTTCAGCAGACCGAGCACGGCGCGCACCAGTGTGGTCTTGCCAGCGCCATTGGGGCCGATCAGGGTCACAATCTGCCCCGGCTCGACGCTCAGTTCGATGTTATCCAGCACCGGTTGCCCGGCAAACGTGACGGCAACCTGCTCGAGGCGGATCAGCGCGTTGCTCATCAAGCCCCCTGGCAGCCCGAACAGAGACCGATCACTTCAACGGTCTGGCCTTCGACGACAAACCCGACGTCCCTGGCACTGGCGATGATCGCGTCGCTGATGGACTTCTGTTCGAGTTCGATGGCGGCGTGGCATTCACGGCAGATCAGGAACTGACCCTGGTGGGCGTGCGTCGGGTGATTACAGCCGATGAAGGCGTTGAGCGAGGAGATACGGTGTACCAGGCCGTTTTCCAGCAGGAAATCCAGAGCGCGGTAAACCGTTGGGGGTGCGGCCCGGCGCCCGTCCTGCTCACTGAGGACCGCAAGAATATCATAGGCCCCCAGTGGCTTATGGCTTTGCCACACCAGTTCCAGCACCCGCCGACGCAACGCGGTCAGGCGCAAACCCTGGCGCGCGCACAGGGCGTCGGCCTCAGACAGTGCGCTGTGAACGCAATGAGAGTGGTCGTGAGGACGGCTGGCTATCGGTGTTTTAGGCATGAGCGGCGACGAGTATTGTGAGAGACGTTATTATGTTACCCGTTCTCGCCTCTTCGAGTGGTCATCGTGTCCCGACTTTTTTCCATCTTTGTCGCAATTTTCACAAGTTTTCTGCTGATCGGCTCAGCGCAAGCCGAAGTCAAGGTCCTCACCAGCATCAAGCCGCTACAGCTGATCGCCGCTGCCGTACAGGACGGCGTGGCGATCCCGGAAGTCTTGTTGCCACCCGGCGCCTCGCCGCATAACTATGCCTTGCGCCCATCCGACGTACGGAAGGTGCAATCGGTGGATCTGCTGTACTGGATCGGGCCGGACATGGAAGGTTTCATGCCGCGAGTGCTCAATGGTCGTACGCTGCCGAGCGTTGCCGTGCAGGACCTTCCTGGCCTGAAACTGCGACATTTCGCCCAAGACAACCATTCCCACGCTGAAGAAGCGGACGAACATGACCATGACCATCGCCCGGGCAGCCTGGATGCGCATTTGTGGCTATCGCCGGCCAACGCCCGGGTTATCGCAGCGAAGATGGCGGCGGATCTGAGTGCAGCCGACTCGGTCAACGCGGCACGCTACCAGAGCAACCTGAAGGCATTTGACGAGCGCCTCGATGCGCTGGATGCACGCCTGAAGAAACGCCTGAGGGGTATTGAAGGCAAACCTTACTTCGTGTTCCACGAAGCGTTCGACTACTTCGAAGACGCCTACGGCCTGAAGCACGCCGGTGTGTTCAGTGTCGCCGCCGAAGTGCAGCCCGGTGCCCAGCATGTGGCGGCGATGCGTGCGCGGCTGCAGGAAGTCGGCAAGACCTGTGTATTCAGCGAACCACCGCTACGCCCGCGCCTGGCGGAAACCCTGGTGGCCGGGCTCCCGGTGAAACTGGCGGAGCTGGATGCGCTGGGCGGGTATACGCCGGCGACCGCCCAGGGGTATGAGCAGATTTTGGAGAAGTTGGGGAATGATTTGGCGGGGTGCCTGGAGTCGTTGTAACAACCCAGCTCTCTGTAGGAGCGAGCATGCTCGCGAAGAAATCCCCAGCACCGCGGGGTGTCAGGCACCCCGCGTCATCGTTAACCACCATCGCGACGGTGCGACGATTCGACATGCTCGCTCCTACAGGGCGAAAGGCAGCGGGGTATTGACCGTCTGCCGCTGGGCTAGCCGCAGCTCAAACTCCATCGGATCGTGAATCAACACGTCCTGCCCGGCAAACGACTCCGCCGCGATCAAGCGCGACAACCAGAAGCGCACACACGCCACCCGCAACATGGTCGGCCACAGCTCGGCCTCGGCCGCGGTGAACGGACGCAACGCGGCATAAGCCCCCAGCAACGCCCGCGCCCGTGGGCCGTCGATCAAGCCGTCATCGTCCGAACACCAGTCGTTCAAGGCGATCGCCACGTCGTAGAGCATCGGCCCCGAGCAGGCGTTGTAGAAATCGATCAGACCGGTCAGGTGCGTGCCTTCGAACATCGCATTATCGCGGAACAGGTCGGCGTGGATATTGGCGCGTGGCAACGCCAGAATTTTCTCTTTCTGCTGTGTGATTTCTTCAAGCGCCCGCTCCAGCAAAGCTTTCTGCCCGGCATTGAGGTGCGAGAGAAATTGCGCGCCCTCTTCCAGCATCCAGTCCAGGCCACGATCGGTCTTGCGCTTGATCATCTTGGCCTGGGTCGCCAGGTGCAGGTGAGCAAGCAACTCGCCTACTTGCGCGCAATGCTGTGCGTTGGCTTGCTTGATGTGCTTGCCGGCCAGGCGCGGTTGCAGCAGCGCAGGCTTGCCGGCCAGCTCGCGCAACGCGACACCGTCGGTAGTGCGCAGCGCGTAAGGCACCGGCAGGTCGGCTTCGTGCAGCACGTCGAGCAATTCGATGAAGAACGGCATCTCCTGGACCGGGCCGCGCTCGACCAGGGTCAGGACGAATTCGCCCTGCTCCAGGCTAATAAAGAAATTGGTGTTTTCGCTACCGGCGGCAATCCCCTGGAAATCAAGCAGGCGGCCTAGGCCATAAGGGGCGAGAAAAGCTTCCAGCTCGGGCCGAGCCAGGGGGGTAAACACAGACATGGTTAAACTGCCAGTACGAGGCGCCGCCCTTGAGCCAACGCCGATTGAAATTAAGAAACTACTTCCACTCAAAGATCTTCCACGACGGTATCAGCATATCCGGTTGATCCGAGCGGATGAAGTTTGCATCGGTCCCATCCGCGCGCACCAAAAAATACGGCGGTGCGCCCTTCGGCGTGACCTTGATCGCATACAGGAAACCGTTTTGGCGGTACTCCTGAATGACCTTGTCGCCTTCCGTGCGAATGGTCACTTCCGGATCTGGCGATGGCGCATCGTCCGCCGCCATGACGGCCAACGGTGTAATTGCAAACAAGCCAGCCAGCAACAGGCGATTTAGTGTGCGCATGATAACCTTGTCCCTTTGTCGTCAACGGTCCCGCTATTCTAGCGCCAGACCCGCCGAAAAGGTTGATCCTGCTCATGAGCCAAGCCCCCCTCGTCCTGGTGGACGGTTCTTCTTACCTGTACCGCGCCTTTCACGCGTTGCCACCGCTGACCACGTCCAAAGGCTTGCCCACCGGCGCGGTCAAGGGCGTGCTGAACATGCTCAAGAGTCTGCGCAAGCAGTACCCGGACAGTCCCTTCGCCGTGGTATTCGATGCCAAGGGCGGGACATTTCGCGATGACATGTACGCCGAATACAAGGCCAACCGGCCGAGCATGCCCGACGACATGCGCGTGCAGATCGAGCCCCTGCATCAAAGCGTGATCGCCCTGGGCTTCCCGCTGCTGTGCGTAGAAGGCGTCGAGGCCGATGACGTGATCGGCACGCTGGCCCGCAGCAGCGCGGCGGCCGATCGCCCGGTGATCATCTCCACCGGGGACAAGGACATGGCGCAGTTGGTCGACGGCCACATTACCTTGGTCAATACCATGACCGGTAGCAGCATGGACGTAGAGGGCGTGAAGGAGAAATTCGGCGTCGCTCCCGAGCAGATCATCGATTATCTGGCACTCATGGGCGATTCGTCCGACAACATCCCAGGCGTTCCGGGCATCGGTCCAAAGACCGCTTCCGGCCTGCTGGTGGGTGTGAATGGTGGCTTGACCGAGCTCTACGCGCAGCTCGACATCGTCCCAACCCTGCCGATCCGCGGCGCCAAGACCCTGCCGGCCAAGCTCGAAGAGCACAGGGAGATGGCGTTCCTCTCCTACCAATTGGCGACCATCAAGGTCGATGTGCCGCTGGACATTGGCCTCGACGACTTGCAAATGGGCCCGGAAGATCCAGCCAAGCTCTACGAGCTCTACACGCTGCTGGAATTCAAAAGCTGGCTGAACGATCTTGATCGGGACGCCAAGCGTCTTGAATTGAGCGGTGCTGCCTCTGAGCCTGCTCCGATAGTCGACCTGTTCAGTGCCGCCGAAGCCGGAGCTGAAGCTGAAGTGCCGGCGACAACGTCAGAAACCCGCTATGAAACCGTCCTCGATCAAGCGCGATTCGACGTTTGGCTGGATAAACTGAAAAACGCCAAGCTGTTCGCCTTCGACACCGAAACCACCGGCATCGACGCACAGCAGGCACAACTGGTGGGCCTGTCTTTTGCGGTGCAAGCCAACGAAGCGGCCTACATCCCGTTGACCCACTCGTACATCGGCGTACCCGAGCAACTGGATCGCGACACCGTCCTGCGCGCCCTCAAGCCGATCCTGGAAGACCCGAACAAACTCAAGGTCGGCCAGCACGCCAAGTTCGACATGAACATTCTCGCCAACTGCGCCATCGGTGGCGATCAGGCCAACGGCATCACCGTGCGCGGCGTCGCTTTCGACACCATGCTCGAATCCTATGTGCTCAATTCCACAGCCACCCGCCATGACATGGACAGCCTGGCGCTGAAATACCTGGATCACACCACCGTGAGTTTCCAGGACATTGCCGGCAAAGGCGTCAAGCAACTGACGTTCGATCAAATTGCGCTGGAGCAGGCCGGGCCTTACGCCGCCGAGGACGCGGACATCACCCTGCGCCTGCACCAGGCCTTGTTCGACAAGCTGTCCGCCATCCCGACCCTGGCCAGCGTGCTTACGAACATCGAAATGCCCCTGGTGCCTGTGCTCGCACGTATCGAACGCCAAGGCGCATTCGTAGATGCCGCCCTGCTGGGCGTGCAGAGCATCGAACTGGGCGATAAGATGGTGGCGCTGGAGCGTGAAGCCTTCGAGATTGCCGGAGAGGAATTCAACCTGGGCTCACCCAAGCAGCTCGGCGTCATCCTTTACGAGAAACTCGGGTTGCCGGTGCTGAAAAAGACCGCCAAGGGCCAACCATCGACCGCCGAAGAAGTGCTGGCCAAGCTGGCCGAGGACGACTATCGACTGCCCAAGGTGCTGATGGAATACCGCTCCATGAGCAAGCTCAAAAGCACCTACACCGACCGTCTGCCGGAACAGATCAATCCACGCACCGGGCGCATCCACACCTCCTATCACCAGGCCGTGGCGTCCACCGGGCGTCTCTCATCCAGCGACCCGAATCTGCAGAACATCCCGGTGCGCACCGCGGAAGGCCGGCGTATCCGCCAGGCCTTTGTCGCCCCGGCCGGCTACAAGCTGCTGGCTGCCGACTATTCGCAGATTGAACTGCGGATCATGGCGCACCTGTCTCGCGATGAAGGCCTGATGAATGCCTTCCGCAATAACCTGGACGTGCACACCGCCACCGCTGCCGAAGTGTTCAAGGTCGAACTGGACCAGGTCACCTCCGACCAGCGTCGCAGCGCCAAGGCGATCAACTTCGGCCTGATCTATGGCATGGGTGCGCAAAAACTCGGCAAGGACATCGGCGTTGATACCAAGACCGCCAAGGCGTACATCGACACCTACTTCGCCCGTTATCCCGGTGTGCGCGAATACATGGATCGCACCCGCGTGCAGGCCGCGGATCAAGGCTACGTGGAAACGTTCTTCGGGCGACGGCTGTACTTGCCGGAGATCAATTCCAACAAGCCGCAGGAGCGTGCCGCAGCCGAACGCACGGCCATCAACGCGCCGATGCAAGGCACGGCAGCCGACATCATCAAGAAAGCCATGGTGGCCGTGGATGGATGGCTGACCTCCTCCGGCCTGGACGCCAAGGTCATTCTGCAGGTCCACGATGAATTGGTACTGGAAGTGCGCGAGGACCTTGTCGATCAAGTCAGCAACGAGATTCGCCTGCACATGAGCGGTGCAGCGAAACTGGATGTGCCATTGCTGGTGGAAGTCGGGGTAGGCAATAACTGGGATGAGGCGCACTGAGTGCAAAACGCTGCTGCGGCATGATGCCGCGGCAGACCCCAACCTGCGCTGCTTAGTCCAAAAAGTGATTGGGTTTATTCCAAAGCTTCTGAAAATAAACTGAACTAATCTCGCCAAGGCCACTCAGATTTACTGAATGGCTGGTGAAGCCCTTCGATGCTCCTATGTTGTGTTAAGTGTTGGCAGATATCTGGACCCCGCCCTAGCGGTCTAGAACTTGAACCCCGGAACTTCCCCCTCCCCATAGAAGTCCGGGGTTTTTTTTGCCTGAAAACTGCCTGATTCGGTCACGCCACGCTGGCCTGACCGCTCCTGAGACAGTTTTTTCACGCTTATCCAGTTACTTCGTCAGCGCCTTTGTCCGGCAGTTCCATCCAGTTCGCCAATACAGTGTAGGCGTCTTCCAGGCCCATGCGCTTAGGGGCCGAAAACAACTGGATCGTCACAGCATCGCCCCAACCCTTGCGAATTTCCGATTGCACCTTGAGCAATGTGTTCTTGGCCGCGCCGTAGGTCAGCTTGTCCGCCTTGGTCAGCAAAATGTGCATCGGCATGCCGGCTGCGACGGCCCAATCGAGCATCAACAGGTCGAAGTCGGTCATCGGGTGGCGGATGTCCATCATCAGGATCAGACCTTTCAAGCTCTCACGACCGCCCAGGTAAGCTTCCAGGTGACGCTGCCAGTGTTGCTTGAGCGGGATCGGTACTTTTGCATAACCGTAGCCCGGCAGGTCGACCAGACGGCGTTCATCGTCTAGCTTGAAGAAGTTCAACAGTTGCGTGCGCCCCGGCGTTTTCGAGGTTCGCGCCAGGCTGGCATGCGTCAGGGTGTTCAGGGCACTGGACTTGCCGGCGTTGGAACGCCCGGCGAAGGCGACTTCAAAGCCCTCGTCATCCGGACATTGGTCGACTTTGGCGGCGCTGAGCATGAAGGTGGACTGTTGGCACAGACCGAGGATGGGATTCTTGAGTTGCATGGGATTTCCGATGTGGGCGGCGCCAGGAATGGGCGCGGCAAGCAGTGTCGCTTCCGTTTCAGTGACGCCAGTATATAATGCCGCAGATTTTGTGTGCGCTTTGTCCCGATGCAGGATGAAGTTCACGAGAGCGACAGACCTTGATTGCGCACTAGAACGCAGATCGCTCTCAACCCTGAAAAGGTCGTTTTATGACGAAATGGCTGCTAGTTACCGGAGTCTTGATGCCGCTTTACAGCGCTCAGGCTACACAGGATCCGGAAACTGTGTACAACCGTGTTTGTGGTGCCTGTCATTCCGGCCAACTACCCATGGCGCCCCGCAAGGGCGATCAGGAAGCTTGGAAGCCGAGGTTGGCGAAAGGTATGGAGACGCTGGTGCAACACGTGACCCAGGGTTTCAAGGCGATGCCGCCGCGTGGTTTGTGCATGGACTGCAGTGCCGAGGATTACCAAGCCATCATCCGCTGGATGAGCGAGTAAACCCGGTCCATAACTTAACCCTTAGCCGTAGTTGGATTAGCTGATGAACAAATTGATCGTGAGTCTGCTGTTGACCGTGGGGATCTCCGGCATTGCCCATGCTGCAGGTGAGCCAGTCAAACCTGGTGACGCCGCCGCAGGCCAGGCAAAAGCCGCCGTATGTGGCGCCTGTCATGGCCCGGATGGCAACAGCATGGCGCCTAACTTTCCAAAACTGGCAGGCCAGGGTGAACGCTACCTGACCAAGCAGTTGCACGATATCAAGTCGGGCAAGCGCACCGTCCTGGAAATGACCGGCCTGCTGACCAACCTGAGCGACCAGGATCTGGCGGACATCGCCGCCTACTTCGCCAGCCAGAAGGGCAGCGTCGGTGCCGCCGACCCGAAAATCGTGGCTCGCGGTGAAGCACTGTTCCGTGGCGGCGACCTGGCCAAGGGCCTGCCATCGTGCACCGGCTGCCACTCGCCAAATGGCGCGGGCAACGCGGCCGCCGGCTTCCCACACCTGGGTGGCCAGCACGCTCAATATATCGCCAAGCAACTGACTGACTTCCGCAAGGAAGAAGGCGGTCGCAATAACGACGGCGATACCAAACCGATGCAGAGCATTGCCAAAAAGCTGAGCGACGAAGACATCGCCGCAGTGTCCAGCTATATCCAGGGCCTGCACTAAGACCGATGGATCGGGCGTTGCGCAAGGCATAGAACCCTTGCAGCGTTAACGCTCGATTAATCCGTCACAGCAAGTATAAAAAGGGTGGCTTTGGCCGCCCTTTTTTGTGGCCGCTGCCGTTACACTACAGAACTCAAGCCCGCCATGACCTGTCTGAAATCAGGTCTCGCGAGGCGAAAAAATTGTCCAGGAGTAAAGCATGCGTAATCTGATCATCAGCGCCGTTTTTGCCGCTGCCAGCCTGTTCGGCATGACTGCCCAAGCCGCTGAAGCCCCCGCTGCACCTTATGTCGAGCTGAGCAACCCGGTGCCGGTCGCCGTGCCCGGCAAGATCGAAGTGGTGGAGCTGTTCTGGTACGGTTGCCCGCACTGCTACGCCTTTGAACCCGTGATCAACCCATGGGTTGAAAAACTGCCTTCGGACGTGAATTTCGTACGTATTCCGGCCATGTTCGGCGGCCCATGGGATGCACACGGCCAGATGTTCCTGACCCTCGAAGCCATGGGCGTCGAGCACAAGGTCCATGCTGCAGTGTTCGAAGCCATCCAGAAAGAACACAAGAAGCTGACCGACAAGAACGATATGGCGGACTTCCTGGCCACCCAGGGCGTCGACAAGGACAAGTTCCTCGCCACGTTTGACTCCTTCGCCATCAAGGGCCAGATCAACAAGGCGCGAGAGCTGGCGAAAAAATATGAAATCACCGGGGTTCCGACCATGATCGTCAACGGCAAATATCGTTTTGACGTAGGTTCCGCCGGCGGCGCTGAACAAGCCCTGCAACTGGCCGATAAACTGGTCGATCAAGAGCGAGCGGCTAACAAGGCTGCCGCCAACTGAGCGAGGCGCCCGCCATGCGCCGCTGGGGAACCGAACGCATCGTTGGCCTGCATGATCCGCGGGTCAACGAACATCACCTGGAATCGACAGGCCTGCCCGCCGACAGCCGTCTGCGCTTGCTCAGCTTCAATATCCAGGTGGGTATCAGCACCGAGCGGTATCGGCATTACCTGACCCGGGGCTGGCAACATCTGTTGCCGCACACCGGGCGTGCCGACAATCTGCAAAAGATCGGCAATCTGCTGGGTGACTTCGACCTGGTCGCCCTTCAGGAAGCCGATGGTGGCAGCCTGCGTTCAGGCTACGTCAACCAGGTCGAACACCTGGCCCAGCTCGGCGCCTTTCCCTACTGGTATCAACAACTCAATCGCAATCTCGGACGCCTCGGCCAGCACAGCAACGGTGTGCTCAGTCGCCTGCGGCCTTGGGCGATCGAGGATCATCCACTGCCAGGGCCGAAGGGCCGCGGAGCGATTCTGGTGCGCTTCGGCGAAGGTCCGGAAGCGCTGGTGGTGGTCATGATGCACCTGGCATTGGGCGCGCGAGCCCGCAGCATGCAATTGGCTTACATTCGCGAAGTCATTGGCGGTTACAAGCACCAGGTGCTGATGGGCGACATGAACACCCACGCCAGTGACCTGCTGCAACACTCTCCATTGCGCGACCTCGGGCTGTTGGCCCCGCAAATGGAAGCGACGTTCCCAAGCTGGCGCCCGCAGCGCTGCCTGGACCATATTCTACTGAGCCCGAGCCTGACCCTTGAAAAGGTCGAGGTGCTGGCACAACCCATTTCCGATCACCTGCCGGTCGCGGTAGAGATTCGTCTGCCGGGTTCGCTCACGGCCGATGCATTGCCCGCGTTGAGTCCTGCCCCCCGCGGATCCCATGAATGAGCGACGAAGCACAACGCTGGAAAGAGAAGTACCTGCAAAGCATCGAACAACAGGAAAAGCTCGAACGTCGCTGGGATGCCAGGCTAGACCTGTTGCGCCGGGGACTGGTGCGCAGCACGCTGGCAGCGGAAGGCACCGACCGCGCCGTTGACCAATGCATGAAGGAGATGCGCGAAGTCGTGCGCACCGACGACATGGACGCCGGACTCGCCGCCCTGCTGCCTCGCCTTGAAAAAGCCGTACTCGACTCCGAGCAGCGTCGGGAAACCCGGGTCAACCAGACCAGCGCCGCACTCACCGCCCTGGTCACGCAGCTGCAAACATTACCGCTACCCCGGGAAGTGAGCCGCCCCCTCAAGCACTTCGCCAAACAACTGGACAGTCGCGTCAGCCAGGCACGCGAGATCCCGCTACTGCTCGGCGAGCTGAGCGGACTGCAGGGCAAGGCCCTGAGCCAGCTGGAAAGTCCGGCGGAACCGGAACGACCGGGACTGCTGCAGCGGCTGTTCGGTCAGCGTGACACCGAAGAGGCGACCGTCCCCGCAGAACACGCTCTTATCGTGCAGACGGCCGAAACCGTTCCGGCGTCCGTGGTCGCAACCCGACCGGTCATTGCAGACACCGTGCCGCAGGTGCTGCAAGTAACGCCAGATACGACCCAGCCCATTGCTGTTGCGCCAGCCCTGGAGCCACAGCAAGCGCCGGCCCGGCCTGCGCAAGTCATGGCCGAAGCCGAATCGCTACAACCCGTGAGACTGTCCGAACCTGTCGGCACTCCCACCCTCCCAGCTGAAACGGCAGTCAATCCCGACGAATTGAGCCCGGCGGTACTGCTCGATACCCTGCCGCTGCCCTCGCCCATCGCCCAGGCACTGGCTGCGATCGATCCGCAGCAGCCCGAGCAAGACATGCTCTACGCCCTGCCCGACTCGCCCGAGCCGTCCTATAGCTCGGTGGCCAAACACATCGAAGATACCTTGCTGGGCTTGCTCGAGGATCTGACAGTACCGGAGCGTCATCGCCCCCAAGCCGAATCAATGCGTGAACGGCTGAAAAATGGCCTTAACTGGTACGAGTTGCTGCCGATTCTCGACGATCTGGCGACTTTGATGCTGGCAATCTCCGACGGTGGCCAACACGAATTCGAAGCTTATCTGCAGCGGCTCAACGAACGCCTGGAATCGTTCCAGAGCAACTTGCAGGCCGCCAGCGCTGGCCATGCCGACAGCCGATCCGCCGCACATGCGATGGACACGCAGATTCGCGAACAGGTCGACGGCTTGCAGAACAGCGTGCAGGAAGCGGCCGATCTGGATGATCTCAAGCACGTGCTGGAAAACCATCTGGAAGTCTTGCTCGGCACCATGGACCAGCACCGCCAGCAGCGCGATGAGCGCGAGCAGGAAGTGGCGGCCCGCCTGCAGAGCCTGGCCGAGCGGGTTGCCCATATGGAACAGGAAGCCCAGGGATTTCGCGAGCACCTCGAAGAGCAACGCCAGAAAGCCTTGATCGATCCGCTGACCGGACTGCCAAACCGCGCGGCCTGGAGCGAGCGCCTTGAGTATGAGATCGGCCAATGGCAGCAACACGGCAACACCCTGATGCTGGCCATGCTCGACCTCGATCACTTCAAGCGCATCAATGATAATTACGGGCACCTGGCGGGCGACAAAGTCCTGAAAATCATTGCCAATGTGCTGCGTAAACGCCTGCGCCCAACTGATTTCATTGCGCGGTTTGGCGGCGAGGAATTTGTCCTGCTAATGCCGTCCACAGCCCCGGCGAACGGCATGAAACTCCTGGAAACCCTGCGCGCCTCTATCGAAGCCTGCCCTTTTCACTTCAGGGGTGAACCGGTGACCATCACCCTCTCCATAGGCCTGGCGGCTTTCAGGGCCGGCGAGCATGGCGATGCGGTGCTCAAAAGAGCTGATCAGGCGCTGTACCGTGCAAAAAATGCCGGGCGCAACCGGGTGGAGCCAGGCTGAGCGCTTATCGCTCCATGTTGTTCAAATCGTTGCGATGGCCCAACACGCACAAGACAGTACGTTACACTGTTGCATTACTGTCTTTAGCGTGTTGGCTTCCCCATGAAATATCTTGCTCTCATCGTGTCGCTGATCCTGCTGGCCGGCTGCGCCAGCGGTCCCCGCTACGACACCAGCCATGCTTCGGCCAATCACGACAGCCGTATTCAGTTCGTCGTGCTCCACTACACCAATGCATCACAGGAGCGCTCGCTGCAACTGCTAACCCATGGCGAAGTCAGCAGCCACTACCTGATCGGCGACGACAAGAAGGCGACCATCTACAAGCTGATGGATGAAAACCTGCGGGCCTGGCACGCCGGAGAAAGCCAATGGCAAGGCCGGACCTGGATGAATTCCAGTTCCATCGGCATCGAAATCGTCAACCCGGGCTTCAAGGACACCCCGACCGGGCGCCTGTGGTATCCCTACTCCGAAGCGCAGATCGAGTCCCTGATCGTCCTGCTCAAGGACATTAGCCAGCGCTACGCAATCAGTCCTCGCAGCATTGTCGGGCATAGCGACATCGCCCCCTTGCGCAAGCTGGATCCGGGGCCCTTGTTTCCCTGGAAGCGCCTGGCTGAGCAAGGATTGGGTATTTGGCCGAACGAACAAGCCGTAGCCCGTCAGCAGACCCGGTTCGAAACACAGCTGCCGAGCATCAGCTGGTATCAGGCACAACTGGCACGCGTCGGTTATGACACACCGCAAACGGGCGAACTGGACGTCGCCACCCGCCACGTGCTGGCGGCCTTCCAGATGCATTTCCGACCGTCGCGCTTCGACGGTACGCCGGATGCACAAACGGCCGCGCTGCTTCAGGTTTTAAATCAGACAAAATAATGACGATCGCCCGACGGTCAGCGCGTTTCTCAAATAGCAGCTATAACTCATTGGTAATTCGTCGGATATTACATAATGACTGTTGCTCGAGAGACACTTCGCAGCTGGTTCTATCGCCCTTGGTTTCTGGCGATGCTGGCTGCTGTCTTGAGCGCTACGTTGATGATGGCCGGCAGTTACTTCGTTGCCATTCACCAGGTTGAGCAAAACGAAAGCTGGGAAATGAACGCCCAGGGTGAACGTTTTCTTGCTCGTCTGGAGCAACTGTTCGGGCAATTGCGCGAAAGCCTTGACGACCTGGAAGCCCAGCCGTTGCGCAGCTGCGATGACGACATGATCGCGACTTTGCAGCAGGTCACCTTCAATTATCGCTTCGTCTATGAGGCAGCCTACATGGACGCCTCGCGAATCTGTTCCAATCGTCCGCGCCAGGAAGGTTTGTCATTGATACGCCCACCGGACATCAAGGGCCCCACCTACAGTTACTGGTTGAATACCACCACCGAACCCGATGAAAACCGTGCCGCGCTGATGCTCGGACGCGGCAATTTCCGGGTTGCGACATCTCGCGGCCATTTGACCGACATGGTCGACCTTTCGCCGGGAAGCAGCCTGCTGGTGGTACTTGACCATGGCACCCGGGCAATTCCGGTACTGGGCGTCTCGCAAGCCTGGCCACCGAGCCAATGGCCGCCAAAAACCCGCGATGCGCTGCAAGTCACCCAGACACGCTTGATTTACCGCATGCCCACCGACAACCCGGAATACCAACTGGTGCTGATCAGCCCGCGCAGTGGCACCCATATACCGCCCGTGTGGTGGTGGTTGCTGCCTGCCTGTCTGCTATTGGCTCTTTGCGTAGGTTTCCTGGTGTTTTTGCTGGTGCGCCAGCGCCAGTCACTTGACGCAGAGCTGACGGGAGCCATCCGCCGAGGTGAGTTGCAGGTGCTCTATCAGCCGATCTTTGACCTCGACAGCCGCAACTGCGTCGGGGCCGAAGCCTTGCTGCGCTGGCGAAGGCCGGACGGCACCCTGACCAGTCCCGACCTGTTTATCCCGATGGCAGAGAACACCGGGCAAATCCGCCAGATGACCGACTTTGTCCTGCAACGCCTGCTTGAGCAACTGGGGCAACTGCTGCGGGCCAACCCGCAGTTGTACATCTCGGTCAACCTGGCGGCCTGCGATGTCATGATCCCGCGGATCGGCCAAGTGATGGCTCGCTTGCTGACCCTGCACCGGGTCGCGGCCAAGCAGATTGCCTTTGAAGTCACCGAACGCGGATTGATCGATGTGGTGGTGGCCCGGGAAAACCTGCAAGCCTTGCGGGATGTCGGGCACCAGGTACTGATCGATGACTTTGGCACCGGCTACTGCAGTCTCGCGTATCTGCAGACCTTGCCGGTGGATTGCCTGAAAATCGACAAAGCGTTCATCGATGCGCTGGGCCATGACGCAGCGAGCAGCGGTGTTGCGCCGCATATTATTCACATGGCCCAGTCACTGCATTTGAAGGTGATTGCCGAAGGCATCGAACATGAAGCCCAGGCGGCGCTCCTCAGCAGTGAGGGGGTGAGATTCGGCCAGGGTTGGCTGTTTGCCCATGCATTAAGTGCGGTGCAGTTCATTGAGCTGATAACCCGAGGCCGCCGACTGGCCGGTCGACGCCTGGATGACGAAGCGTAAAAAGCGCTTACACCGTCAACGTCATATAAAACTGAGTCCCCTGCCCCGGTCTCGAGTAAACACCCATTCGTCCTCCATGCAGCTGCACAATTTCCTTGCACAACGCCAAACCGAGGCCGGCCCCGCCTTTCTTGCGGCCGACCTGGACAAACGGCTCGAAGATCCGGCCCTGTTGGCCATAGGCGATGCCTTCACCGTTATCTTCGACGCTGATGATGACCCGTTCCCCATGACGCCTGGCTTGCAGGCGTATCCGCCCGCCGGTGGCGGTATGACGCAGTGCATTATCGATCAGATTGTCGAGCACCCGGTCGAGTTGCGCCTGATCGGCTTGCAACCGTGGCAAGGGCCCCTGGACTTCTACCAACAGCTCGACACCCTTCTCTCGCGCCCCGTCGGTAAAGCGAATCTGCGCTTGCTCCAGCAAATCCTCGATGGAGCATGGCGCCAGGGTGAGTTTCTGCAAGCCGTTCTGGTAACGGGAGAAATTCAGCAAGTCATTGATCAGTTGCATCAGCCGCTGCATTTCTTCGTTTACCGTGTCCAGCAGGTCCGCCTCCCGGGACTCCGGTGGAAAATGCGAGCGCTCGCGAAACAGCCCAAATGCCATGTGCATGCCAGTCACGGGCGTGCGCAGTTCATGGGAGGCGCGCAAGACGAACTCGCTACGCACTCGTTCGAAAGCACGCTGTTCAGTCACATCGTGCAGCACCATCACTGCACCGAGAATATGCCCTTGGGTGTGGATGACCGGCGTCAGGCTATACGTCAGCAACCGCGTCTCGCCATCGACCTCGATGCTCAGGTCATCCGGCATACGTTCCAGCGTACCGCCACGAAGTACCAGTTGCAGTTGCTCATCGAGTTCGGGATGCTCCAGCGCCTCACCCAAGCCTCGCCCGAGCCGATCGGAGTCCCAGCCTAACTGGCGCTGCGCTACGGGGTTAAGGTGCTCCAGATTCCCCTGGCGATCAATCATCAGCAAGCCATCGTCGATACCGTCGAGCACCGCTTGTAAACGCTGCTGTCCCGCCAGCAACTCATCGACGTTAGTGGCCTGATGTTCACGCAAAGCCTCGGCCATGATCCCGAAGCGCCGGGTCAGCTGATTCAGCTCCACGGCCGAAGACACCGGCAGCGTGACGTCGAAATCACCCTGGCCAATACGATCCGCTGCCTGCGCCAGAGCCTCGATGGGCTCACCGAATCGCCGGGCGATGGCGTGTGCGGTAATGAAGCCGATGATCAACACCGCCAGCCCAACCAGGCCAAGCAGCCCGGCGATCAGCAGTGCACGCTCACGGGCTTTGCGTTCGACAGTGCTGATGTCATCCAGCGCCCGCTTGTGCTCCGTGATCAAGCCATTGCGCAATAGATTGAATTTTTCGGTCAGCTCATCGTTGCCACTGAGTACGCGCGTCGGGTCAGCGGACACTTCATACGCACCCATAAAGCTCAAATAATCGGCCTTGGCCTTTTTGAAGCCGTGGGTTTCATCTGAGGGTTCCTGGGCAATGCCTTCCTCCAGCAACTCAAGGTAACGCTGCTTGGACGCCTCGAGGGCGGCGGGATCGCTTTTTTCACTGAGCATGATGAGCAGCTGATCACCCAGCGTCTGTCGCAATTTGAGCCCCAGGTCCAGAGTGACGAAGTTGTTGCGCACCAACGCTTCCTGGCTCCCAGCCATCTGCAGCACACTGACAAGACCGAGCAGTAGCCCAAGCAGTGCGACAGTGATCAGTGCAGAAATGCTGAGGAAAAGCCGGGTCTGCAACTTCATCGCCGGTTTCATCGCCGCGAACTCACAGGTTGTACTGCTTGCGCTTGCGGTACAGCGTCGACGCATCGATTCCCAAGGTCTTGGCGGCTTGATCCAGCGTGCCTGCGGTGGCAAGGACGGCACCGATATGGGCCTTTTCCAGCTCATCCAGGCTTAACGGCGCACCAATACGCGGTGCGTTGTTGATCGGCGCTTCGGCCATGCCCAAGTGGCTGATCTCGACCCGCTCCTGCGGGCAAATAATGCTCGCACGCTCCACTACGTTACGCAGCTCGCGAATGTTCCCCGGCCAGCGGTAACCCAGGAGCGCTTCACGGGCCTCGTCGCTGAAACCCCGCGCCGGACGTGCATATTCCTTGACGAAACGGGCCAGAAACCGGTCTGCGAGGTTGAGAATGTCTTCCCGGCGTTCGCGCAGAGGTGGCAGGTGCAACGTAATGACATTGAGCCGATACAACAGGTCCTCGCGGAAACGCCCGTCGCGGACCATGTCTTCCAGGTTCTGGTTGGTGGCCGCAAGAATGCGCACATCGGCCCGACGCGTGACGGGGTCACCCACCCGCTCGTATTCCTTGTCTTGAATGAAACGCAGTAACTTTGGTTGCAACACCAGGGGAAAATCGCCGATTTCGTCGAGAAACAAGGTTCCGCCATCGGCTTGGTTGACGCGCCCCAAGGTGCTTTCACTGGCACCGGTAAATGCACCCCGGCTGTGGCCGAATAACTCGCTTTCCATGAGCTCGGCCGTCAGCGACGGACAGTTGATGGTGATACAGGATTTTTTCGAGCGCTTGCTCCAGCCGTGAATCGCCTGGGACAACTCGCCTTTACCGGTGCCGGACTCCCCAAGGATCAGGATGTTGGCATCGGTATTGGCCACCTGGCGGGCGGTCTCGAGCACGACCTTCATGGCCGGGCTGTGAGAGTCCAGACCTTCCTTGGGTTTACGCATCTCACCTTCCAGAGCCTCCAGACGAGCCGACAATTGCCGCACTTCCAGCTGTTTGGCCGTGGCCAAGCGCAATTGATCGGGGCTGCACGGCTTGACCAGATAATCCGCGGCACCCGCCTGAATCGCATCAACGGCGGTGTCTACGGCCGAATGCGCGGTGACGATCACCACGCGCATCCATGGGGCCTGGATGCGCATCTGTGCCAGAACGTCCAGACCGTTGTCCTCCCCCAGGCGCAAATCGAGGAAGCACAGGTCGAAAACTTGACGTTGCAGCAAGGCTTCAGCTTGCGCAGCGCTGTTAGCGGTCGCAACGCTGTAGCCTTCATCTTCAAGGCAATAGCGGAAGGTTCGCAGGATGGCAGACTCATCATCTACCAGAAGAATGCGGCCTTGATGCTCAGTGGCGGATTCCATTTTCCTACGCTCCTTAAAGAATGATCTTGGTTAGTCCCGGAAAAATCGGGCAAGTTGCATGGTTTATTCTGATCCATTCCTGCCTTAGCAGGGTAGCTAACTCCTGTCCCCTCGCTGCAACGCCCGAAATTAGCTTACTGGAACGCAAAACCCCTTTATCAGAGATGCCTTTGCGTCCATTTCTGACAGCCGCGCCCTCCTCTCAATTCAAAAAGATTGCGATGTGTTTGCCAAGAGTCGTGCATTACGCACGACCGGACGAGGGCTCATCGTGCAGGATGCGTCGACTCACATTCACACGACAAACATAACTTGTTGTTTTTAAAGGTTTTTTTTAATAAAAAAAGCTGGCATGCAGGCTGCAATAACCTGATTAACGCAGGGCAAGAAACAAAGGCCCTCAGTCTGATTTCCCCAGCGTGGGAGGAGCTTCAGGATGAATCGCCAACTTGCCGCCCAATTGCATTTCTCGCCACTGCATGTTCAGCAAGGCCTGTTTGCGGTACTTGCACTGGTGATCACCTTGATCGCCGGTCAACAGTTTCTTCTATGGGAACAGAGTCAGCAGCCAGAAGCCCCGCGCATTTCGTTTGAGCATCCGACCCAAACCCATTTCAGCGCGGCAGGCAGCGGTTTGGTAGATAACACCCCGATGAGAATGATGGACGTCGACCAGGCGCAACCGGCCAATGAGATGCCCCGTCAGGAACGCTGGGTGTTCTGAGCACATCAACTTGGTGCGCTCGACGCGCCGGGATAGCAACACCTCTTAATAGAAGCGTAAGGAGAATCATCATGTTGAGCTGGGCAATCACGTTCCTGATCATTGCCATTGTCGCCGCCGTCCTGGGCTTCGGTGGTATCGCGGGCACCGCCACGGGTATCGCCAAGATTCTCTTTGTCGTGTTCCTGGTGATGTTCATTGCATCTTTCTTCTTTAGCCGTCGCGGTCGTGGCTGAACAAAGTTCAAGACGCGAAAGAAGCACATCGCTTCTTTCCCACTGCGCCACCTGAGGAAGGAAAGGCGCATGACCAAGGGGTCGGGACGTTCTGCCTGCTTCAGGGGCGGAGTGACCTACGGGTACAGGGAGTGCCTGCGCAAGGGCCGGGTCAGGTAAAGCTGCCACGCAAGTTCGCCGGCCGAGTTGGGTTCGACGAGCTTGCGTAGTGCTTGAAGGTTGCAGCACCTGCGGGAAAAGTCCCCAAGGGCGTCATGAGCGACCGTACATCGAGAAAAATCGCCTTTCTTTTGCGCTCATATCTCTGCGCAGATCTGCTGAATTCCAATCATTTTGACACCCTTCCCCGCTGTTCAAAAAACATACAATCTGCTCTGTAATGGCCGGTTCACGGCACTTATGCCTGCCAATATGTCGTATTCGAACCGGTTGGGACGCGCGTTTCACTCAAAAAACCTCATGCCGATTCGGCATAGGGTAGGCGTTTACGGCATTAGACGTCGCTTCCTTGCATCGGAATAGTTGCGCCTTTTTTCGCCTGCCAGAGAGCCATTAACAAGCGCTCCGGGGCTCCTTATACGGGGGCAAGTGCTCTGACGTTTTCGCCACAAGCGAGGCCGTTCATGCATCTGCCCGAGTCAAACTGAAGTAAGGGTAAAGATATGAAGAAGGCAAAGCTTAGCCTCGCCTGGCAGATCCTCATCGGTCTGGTATTGGGGATTGCAATCGGTGCGCTGCTCAACCATTTCAGTGCCGAAAAAGCCTGGTGGATCAGCAACGTCCTGCAACCGGCAGGCGATATCTTTATCCGTCTGATCAAGATGATCGTAATTCCGATCGTCATATCTTCCCTGATCGTCGGCATTGCTGGCGTCGGTGACGCCAAGAAACTTGGGCGCATCGGCCTCAAGACCATCATCTACTTCGAGATCGTCACCACCATCGCCATTGTGGTGGGTCTGCTGCTGGCCAACCTGTTCCATCCAGGTGCCGGTATCGACATGAGCACCCTGGGCACTGTGGACATTTCCAAGTACCAGGCAACAGCTGCTGAGGTTCAGCATGAACATGCGTTCATCGAAACCATCCTCAACCTGATCCCGTCGAATATCTTCGCGGCCATGGCTCGCGGCGAAATGCTGCCGATCATTTTCTTCTCTGTGCTGTTCGGCCTCGGTTTGTCGAGCTTGCAGGCGGACCTGCGCGAACCGCTGGTGAAGATGTTCCAGGGCGTTTCGGAAAGCATGTTCAAGGTCACCCACATGATCATGAACTACGCACCGATCGGCGTATTCGCACTGATCGCGGTGACCGTGGCCAACTTCGGCTTCGCTTCCCTGCTGCCACTGGCAAAACTGGTCATCCTGGTTTACTTCGCCATCGCCTTCTTCGCCTTCGTGGTGCTGGGCCTGATCGCTCGACTGTTCGGCTTCTCGGTGCTCAAGCTGATGCGCATCTTCAAGGATGAGCTGGTACTGGCCTACTCCACCGCCAGCTCCGAAACCGTGCTGCCGCGTGTGATCGAAAAAATGGAAGCCTATGGCGCGCCCAAAGCCGTTTGCAGCTTCGTCGTGCCAACCGGTTACTCGTTCAACCTGGACGGTTCGACCCTGTACCAGAGCATTGCGGCCATCTTCATTGCCCAGCTCTATGGCATCGATCTGTCGATCAGCCAGCAATTGCTGCTGGTGCTGACCCTGATGGTCACCTCCAAGGGCATCGCCGGTGTACCTGGCGTGTCCTTCGTAGTCCTGCTCGCTACCCTGGGCAGCGTCGGCATCCCGCTCGAAGGCCTGGCATTCATCGCCGGTGTCGACCGTGTCATGGACATGGCACGTACCGCTCTGAACGTGATCGGCAATGCCCTGGCCGTGCTGGTCATCGCTCGTTGGGAAGGCATGTACGACGACGCCAAGGGCCAGCGCTACTGGAACTCCCTGCCGCACTGGCGCAGCAAGGAAAAGCTGCCAGCGGGTGAAACCTCCAGCAACTAATGTAATACCAGACAAACCCCGGAGAAATCCGGGGTTTGTCGTTTCTGGCCACCCCGCTATCATTCGCGCATCTTTTGGGGGATTTGACTGATGCTTAATGGCCTGTGGCTTGGCTTCTTCATCGTGGCTGCCGTGTCGGCGCTGGCGCAATGGTTGATCGGCGGCAACGCCGGGATCTTCGCGGCGATGGTGGAAAGCATCTTCGCCATGGCCAAGTTGTCCGTCGAAGTCATGGTCCTGCTGTTCGGTACCCTCACCCTGTGGTTGGGCTTTCTGCGGATCGCCGAGAAGGCCGGGATCGTCGAATGGCTGGCCAAGGCCCTCGGGCCGCTGTTCTTGCGCCTGATGCCGGAAGTCCCGCCTGGCCACCCCGCCATCGGTCTCATCACCCTGAACTTCGCCGCCAACGGCCTGGGCCTGGATAACGCCGCCACGCCCATCGGCCTCAAGGCCATGAAGGCGCTGCAGGAGCTCAATCCCAGCGATACGATTGCCAGTAACGCGCAGATCCTGTTCCTGGTGCTCAACGCCTCCTCCCTGACCCTGCTGCCGGTGACGATCTTCATGTACCGCGCCCAGCAAGGTGCGCCCGACCCGACGCTGGTGTTCCTGCCGATCCTGCTCGCCACCAGTTGCTCGACCATTGTCGGTTTCCTGGCCGTAGCCTTCATGCAACGCCTGCGCGTCTGGGACCCGGTGGTGTTGGCGTACCTGATTCCCGGCGCCCTCGCCCTCGGCGGTTTCATGGCGCTTCTGGGAACGATGTCAGCGACTGCACTGGCGGGTTTGTCTTCGATCCTCGGCAACTTGACGCTATTTGGCTTGATCATGCTGTTTCTGGTGATTGGCGCGTTGCGCAAGGTCAAGGTCTACGAAGCGTTCGTCGAAGGCGCCAAGGAAGGCTTTGACGTGGCGAAGAACCTGCTGCCATATCTGGTGGCGATGCTGTGCGCCGTAGGCGTGTTGCGGGCGTCCGGCGCCCTGGATTTCGGCCTGGACGGGATTCGTCACCTGGTGGAATGGGCCGGCTGGGACACGCGCTTCGTCGATGCGCTGCCAACGGCGATGGTCAAACCCTTCTCCGGCAGCGCCGCCCGGGCGATGCTGATCGAAACGATGAAAACATCGGGTGTGGACAGCTTCCCGGCACTGGTGGCGGCGACGGTTCAGGGCAGTACAGAAACCACGTTCTATGTGCTGGCGGTGTACTTCGGCGCAGTGGGCATCCAGCGAGCGCGGCATGCGGTGGGGTGTGCGTTACTGGCGGAATTGGCCGGTGTACTGGGCGCCATCGGGGTCTGCTACTGGTTCTTCGGCTAACCACAATCCCCTGTAGGAGCGAGCATGCTCGCGAAAGACGTCAACGATAACGCGGGGTGTCTGGTAACCAGCGTTGCTTTGGCGTCCATCGCGAGCATGCTCGCTCCTACAGGGGTTTGCGCCAGGTTCACGGCCTTGGTGGCGGTGCGACCTTTTGCCCTTGCTCAACCGCCCACGCCACCACCTGCGTCGTCAGTTGATCGCTGGCCTGGCCAAATCCGGCCACCACCGCCGGCACCTTCACATCACTCAAAGGCTGGCGCACTTCAAAACGTTTGCTGGCGAGGATGCGCTGGTCATAACCACGCACCAGTAAGGCGTCCAGGCGCACGATCACGCCGGCGTTTGTACCCTGATATTCGGTCTGAAACGCCTGCAAGCTGCCACCCAGTTCCAGGTCCGCCTGGAAGTTGCTGTCATCGGTGCTAAGCAGCGTCACCCGGCCATCACGCTGGAAACCATCGAGCAGGCGATTGCGCATCAGCACCGGCGCAGGGTCGCTCCAACGTGCGCCCTTGTAGCTACTGATCACGTCACCCTGGGGGATGACGGCGATGTTCGGGCTGTTCAACGCTTCGCTGGCCTGGGGTTTGTTCAGGCGCAACGACCAGCGCTGCGGCGTGGCGTGAGCAGGCGTCACACTGCTTTGCGCCGAAGGCAATCGATAGAGATCGAAGGGTTCGGGCTTGGGCAGGATCGAGCAGGCGCTGATCAATGTGAAGCTGGCGAGGAGGGCGAGGGCGGACAGCTTCATGGGGTGAATTCCTTGTTCTTGTCACTGCCCAGCAGGTAACCGCTGGGGTTGGCCTCAAGGCGTTGGGAGATGGAGCGCAACGAGGTCAGGGTTTCACGCAGCTCGCGTATTGCCGGGGCCAGGCCATTGAGGCCCTGCATGCCGCTGTTCAACGAGTCCTGATTGGTGCTGAGCAGCTTGTTGATCGTCGCGCTGCTCTGTTCCAGGGATTTCATGGCTTGTTCGGCGCTGCCGAACATCTGCTTGCCCTGATCATTGAGCAAGCCGTTGGCGCTGCGCATCAGCGTCGACGTCTGTTCCATCATGGTGCTGGCCTGTTTGCCGACCGCCGCCAGTTGCTGCATGGCCTGGCGGATATCGCCACGCTGGTCGGCGATGGTGCCGGTGGTGACTTCAAGATGCTCCAGGGTCTTGCTGATGCGCTCGATGTTTTCCGTGGAAAACATCAGGTTGGCGTTGTGCATCAGCATGTTCACTCCGGCCATGAGGTCGTTGCTGTCATTGAGCAACCGGGCGATGGGCGAGGGCGAAGCGACAATGGTCGGCAGTTTGCCGTCCTTGCCCTTGAGGGGCGGGCTCTGGGGCGTACCGCCGCTGAGCTGGATGATCGATGTTCCGGTGACTCCGGTCAGCGCCAGCTTGGCCTGGGTATCTTCCTTGATCGGTGTGTCGCCGCCCAGACGAATCCTGGCCAGCACCCGACGCGGGTCTTTCGGGTCCAGCCGCAGCAGCACCACGTCGCCGACCTTGATCCCGCTGTACTGCACCGGGCTGCCCTTGGATAGACCACTGACCGCCTCGTTGAACACAACCTCGTAGTCCTTGAACTCGGTGTCGACACTGGACTTGGCCAGCCAAAGGCCAAAGAGCAGGGCGCCTGTCACCACAATCACGGTGAACAGGCCGATCAATACATGATGGGCTCGGGTTTCCATGTCAGACCTCGTTGAGCTGTTGAGCGGCCGTCAGCGCCGCGCGGCCGCGAGGGCCATGGAAGTATTCGTGAATCCATGCATCGTCGGTTTCCGAGACGACATCAATGGCATCGGCCACCAGCACTTTCTTCTGCGCCAGCACCGCCACGCGGTCGGTGATGGTGTAGAGCGTGTCGAGGTCGTGGGTCACCAGGAACACGCTAAGGCCCAAGGCATCGCGCAGGGTCAGGATCAGTTGATCGAAGGCGGCGGCACCAATCGGATCGAGACCGGCGGTGGGCTCGTCGAGAAACAGGATGTCCGGGTCCAGCGCCAAGGCCCGTGCCAGTGCCGCACGCTTGATCATGCCGCCGGACAGGGACGCGGGGTACTTGTCCGCCGCCGACAGCGGCAAGCCAGCCAGGGCCAGTTTTACCGCCGCCAAGTGCTCGGCATCGTCACGGCTCAATCCCGCGTGTTCGATCAGGGGCAGGGCGACGTTCTCGGTCACCGTCAACGAAGAGAACAGGGCGCCTTTCTGGAACAGCACTCCAAAGCGCCGTTCGATCAGGGAGCGCTCGTGCTCAGGCAGGGTCGGCAGGTTTTTACCGAAGACTTTCACCACGCCCTCGCTGGGCTGGCGCAAACCGACGATGCTGCGCAGCAGCACGGACTTACCGCTGCCGGAACCACCGACCACAGCCAGGATCTCGCCCTTGTACAGATCCAGATCGAGGTTTTCGTGCACGCTCTGGCTACCGAAACGATTGCACAGCCCGCGGACTTCGATCACCGCCTCGGCGGGCGCTCGGGGTAAACGACTCACCAACTCATCTCCATGAAAAACAGCGCGGCCACGGCATCGAGCACGATCACCACGAAAATCGACTGCACCACGCTGGACGTGGTGTGAGCGCCGACGGACTCCGCACTGCCGCTGACTTTAAAGCCTTCCAGGCAACCGATCGCTGCAATGAGAAACGCGAAGATCGGCGCTTTGACGATCCCCACCAGAAAGTGCTGGACGCCGATGTCCGATTGCAGCAGCGACAGAAACATCGCTGGCGAAATATCCAGCGCTACTGCGCAAACGACGCCGCCACCGATAATCCCCGAGACCATCGCCAGAAAGGTCAGCATTGGCAAGGCGACCAGCAACGCCAGGACCCTCGGCACCACCAGCAACTCGATCGGGTCGAGACCCAGGGTGCGAATGGCGTCGATTTCCTCGTTGGCCTTCATCGAGCCGATCTGCGCGGTGAACGCACTGGCGGTGCGCCCGGCCATCAGGATTGCGGTCAGCAGCACGCCGAATTCGCGCAAGAAGGCAAACGCCACCAGGTCCACCGTGAACACACTGGCGCCGAACGTGGTCAGCACCGTCGCCCCGAGAAAGGCCACCACGGCGCCCACCAGAAAAGTCAGCAGTGCAACGATGGGCGCGGCGTCGAGACCGGTCTGTTCGATGTGCGCCACCATCGGCGTGATGCGCCAGCGGCTGGGGCGAAACAGACCACGCACGATGGTTTCCAGAATCAGGCCGACGAACCCCAACAATTGCAGGGTGTCCTGCCAGACCGCGTCCACCGCGCGGCCGATGCGGGTCAGCAATTGAATGCCGACGCTGATTTCCGGCTCCTTGAGCGGCACGCAGAAATCCGTCATCGACTGATAGACGGTTTGCAACAACGCGCGGTCGGCAGTGGAGAGGGTGCAATCGGGATGTTCGGCGGATCGACCCAGGCGCTCGGAACCCAACAGTTCCACCAGCAGCGAGGCGCCGGCCGTATCAAGGGCCCCGAGGCCATTGAGGTCGATGTGGGTGCTGTCGTCGTACTGGCCTTCGAGCTTTTCACTCAGGTGCTTGAGGTCGGCGTAATGGGCAAGCGTCCAGTCTCCCGTCACCCGAATCTGAGGCGGGGAGTGCGAGGTATCCAGTTGGGCATTGCCGGCCACTGTGCTACTGGTCATAAGCTCCGTGCTTTTTCGGCTATTACGCAGAGCTATGTAATATCACGAACTCACTCACTTTTCTTTGACCGGTGTGCTGTCTAATACCTTGAAGCGCAGCACACCGATCAATTGGCCGTCTTCGGTCAACACCCGCACCTGCCATTTGCCTGCCGGATTGCCAGGGAAGTTCTGCTTGTGAGTCCAGGCCCGGTAGCCTTCCTTGCGTCCACCGTGAATATCGAGAGGGATGCGGTCGACCTCTTTGCCGTTGAATTGCCACACGTGATAAATCCGCTCGTCCAGTCCGCGTGGCGCGTTGATCGCCGTGTAGGCATAGAGGCCACCGCCGCGGATCTGCTCGGCGCTGACTTCTTCGAGGCTGGCGCCGGGGGTGCGATCCTGCATCTGCGTGCTGATGGCCACGTCGGTCATCCACAGGGTCGCGGGTGGCACCCACGAACGTAGCACCCAGCCGACACCGCCGATTCCCACGGTAATACTCAGGATCGCCAGGGCATTGCGCACGGTGCGGATCGGAAAGATCGACGCCAGGCTGGGAAACGACAACAGCACGGCGATGCCCAGTGCCCATTTGAAGCTTTGCGAGGTGGTCAGGTGCATGATCACCGGCAATGCGGTGAGGAGGGCGGCGAACAGGGTCAGGGTGTGCAGCGCCAGGAACGCCCAGCGCCGGGGTGCCAGCCACTTGTAGTAGAGCGGGTCGATGATGGAAATCAGCGCCGCGATACCCAACAGCCCGGTGAAGAAAAACTGGCCGCTGTTCCACGTCGTGGTGATGAAAAAGAACGGCAGGACGAAGAACAGGCTTTCCTGGTGAATCATCTGCGTCGCATAACGCAGAAGAGGCTGGGGAATTTCCCGCTTGAAGATTCTGGTGAACAGCTTGGTCAGGCTGTTTTCCAGCATTAGCCAGACCCAGCTGATCAGCATGATGGTGGTGATCCAGCTCGCCAGACCCTGCTGGCGATCCACCAGAATGAAGCTGCCGATTCCGGAGATAAAGCCACCGGCCGCGATGACCCCGGGGTAACGCTTCATCAGCTCGAGGATGCGCTGGACGAAGAGGGTCAGGGTCGGCATTCGGCGGTTCACATTAGTCGTAGGAAAAATCCCTGACAGGTTACCGCCTCATCAGCGAAAGTGCTTACTTTCTGCGATGAAAACGCCACGCCGCCAGGCTCAGCAGCAACAATCCCGACAACCCGGCGATCATCCACATCAATTGGTCATAACTCACCAACGGTTTTTCGATCCGCACATAGCCCGGTTGCAAGAGCAATTCGCGCATGGCCTTGTTCGCTTGCGCCAGCGTGACGGCTTGCAATTCCCTGACCGGGTTGGCGAAACGGCCGTCTGCATAGTCTCCCAAGGAACTCCAGTAGTAATCGGCCAGGGCGCTGTTGCCTTGAACGGCCCACGACTGGCGGGCGATGGCGGCCTGTTTGAGGCGATTGAAGGTCTCGGCGTTGAGACCATCCTTGAGCAAACCGGCCTTCAGCTCATCCAGCACCTCTTGCGCTTCGGCCACGTCGTCGCGATCCAGGTCGGCATTCAGGCTCATGAAGCCAACGCCGCCAAACACCTCACGCTCGGCCCAGGGACCATAGGACAAGCTGTGCGCCAGGCGCAGTTGGCGATAGAGTGCCCAGTCCAGATAGTCCTTGAGCAGGTCGAAGGTTTCGTCGTGCTGATTGTCCAGCACCGGCTCCGGTACCAGCCAGTGCAGCTTGGCCCCACCACCGACGAAGCCGCGAATCAGGTTGCGCTCATGGGCCGCGCTGGCCTGGATTTGTGGCAGGGGCGGGTGCTCTGTCGGGTCGATGGCGGTCAACGCGCCATAAGCCCGATCCAGATAGGCCGGCAGCAAGCGGTCGAGGTCGCCGACGACAATCAGCGTCATGTTGTTGGGCGCGTACCAGCCCTTGCGCACGTTCTCCAGCTGTTCGCGGGTCAGGTGATGGACTTGCGCACGCTCAGGGCATTTGAGGCCCAGTTCCACGGCCAGTTGTTTGCTGGCGGTATTGCCCAGGTCCTGTCGATCCAGCCAGCGTTGCAGGTGGGTGTAGTGGCCACCATCTTCACGCTCGACCACTTGCTTGGCGGCGTGGATGGCGTCGTCGTCGAAATGAGTCTGCGTCAGCAACGCCAGCAGCAGATCGAGCACCTTGCGCTGGTTTTTCGCCGGGGCCTCGATCACAAAGGTGGTGTCGGCGTTGCTGGTGAAAGCATTCCACTCGCCACCCAGCGCCTGCATGCGCTCCTCCAGGCCGCCTTCACCGCTGGCGTCGATGCCGCTGAACAGCAGGTGTTCGAGCAGGTGTGGCAGTTCTTTATCGGCGCAACCGAAATCATCCAGGCCTACCCCGACCACCAACCGGATCGCCACGTGGCCGCGCTCAGGGGCGGGCTTGAGCACCAACTGCAAACCGTTGCGCAGGGTGTAGCCTTCGACCTGGAAGCGATCCAGGGCAAACGAAGGGAATGAGCCAAGCAACAGACAGGCGAACAACAGACAACGCATAACGAGCTTCCATACGGCTGATTGGAGATCCGTGTCGCTTTCCAGGCAGCCATCGCGAGCAGGCTCGCTCCCACAGAGGCTTCTCAAATCAACTGTGGGGGCGAGCCTGCTCGCGATGATCTTGAACCCGAAACCAATGTTACTGACTGACCACCGTGCCAGACGTTCAAGGCGAATGCGTGATGTCAGCCAAATCGTCGACGGCCAGCGCCCCAGTGTCGGAAGTTTCCAGCACCACATAGGCACTGCTGCAAAACAGCGAATTCAAACGCTTCATGTCGGCAATCAACTCCAGGTGCAGCGAACTGGTCTCGATACTTTGCACGATCTTACGTTGCAAACGACTGACATGAGCGTGGGCCAGGCGGCGTTCCTGTGCGCGAAAGCGACGTTTCTCACGCAGTAACTGGCGGGCACTTTCCTTGTCGGCACTCAGGAAAACCGACAAGCCCAGGCGCAGGTTGGAGATCAACTGGCTGTGCAGCCCGGCCAACTCTTCCAGACCCACTTCGGAAAACGACCGGCGCTGGGAGGTTTTCTGTTGCTGGACTTTGCGCAGCATGCGCTCGATCAAGTCACTGGCAAGCTTGAGGTTGATCGCCAGCTCGATGATTTCCGCCCAGCGCCGGCTGTCCTGGTCACTCAAGTCTTCCCGGGGCATTTGCGCCAGGTACAGCTTGATCGCACTGTAGAGCGCCTCCACGTCATCACTCAGACGACGCACCTCCTGGGTCACTGCAGTTTGCTTGCCGTGCAGCACGTCGAGCATGGCTTCCAACATGTTGTCGATCAGATCGCCCATGCGCAGGGTTTCCCGGGCCGCGTTGGCCAATGCCAGGCTTGGCGTGACCAATGCTGTCGGGTCAAGGTGCCGGGGTTTGGCCATACCGTTGGTTTGCGGACGTTCGGGCAGTATCCACGCACAGAACCTGGCCATCGGCCCGACACTGGGCAGCAGGATCAGGCAACGCGCCGTGTTGTAGAGCAGGTGGAAGCCGATGACCATTTCCTGGGGGCTGAAGTCGAGGCTGTCGATCCAGTGCACCAAGGGGTCGAGCACGGGAATGATCAGCAACAGCCCGATCATCTTGTACAACAGGCTGCCCAGCGCCACCTGGCGGCCGGCGGCGTTCTGCATGCTGGTGCTGAGGAACGCGAGAATGCCGCTGCCGATGTTGGCGCCGATCACCAGGCCGATGGCCACCGGCAGGCTGATCACGCTGGCGCCGGCGAGGGTTGCGGTCAGCAGGACCGCCGCCAGGCTGGAGTAGGAAATCATCGCGAACAACGCGCCGACCAGGGCGTCGAGCAAAATGTCGCCGGTCAGAGAGGCGAAAATCACTTTCACCCCTTGGGCGTTGGTGATCGGCGCGGCTGCTTCGACAATCAGTTGCAGCGCCAGAATGATCAACCCCAGGCCGATGCTGACCCGGCCCATTTGCCCTAGTCGCGTCTGTTTGCGCGACAGGAAGAAAATCACCCCGAGAAAAATCAGCAGTGGCGAGAGCCATGACAGATCGAAGGTCAGCACCCGTGCCATCAACGCCGTACCGACATCGGCCCCCAGCATGGTTGCCATAGCAGGGGTCAGCGCCATCAGGCCCTGGCCGACGAACGACGTGACAAGCATCGCCGTGGCGTTACTGCTCTGGACCATCGCGGTCACGACGATCCCCGAGATGAACGCCAGCCAGCGCTTGGACATGTTCTGGCCGATGACGTGGCGCAGGTTGGAACCGTAGACCCGCAAGATGCCGGTTCGGACGATATGCGTGCCCCAGATCAGCAAGGCCACGGCTGAGAGCAAATTGAGCAGGGTGAGCATGCTGGCCCCCTGTGGTGGTAGCGCCCCAAAGGAGCAAGTTGGCGGTGCCGCGCGACATTCTACGTTCTGTAATTAAGCTGTAGTTGGCTAACGGTCTGGGCGCCAGCATCGCATAGCTAAAGAAGCGATTGAAATGAAACTGTCATGAAAACAGTTTGATGCAGACAAAAAAGGGGCCTCTCAAGGCCCCTTTTGTTCAGCACAACATTCCAGTTACTGCCCCGGAATGTCCTTGCGCAGTTTCACCGGGTCCTGCTGCTTTTTCTTTCTTGCAATGGCGGTGCGCATCTTGATGTTGATCGCTTCCACCGCCAGCGAGAACGCCATGGCGAAGTAGACGTAGCCTTTTGGCACGTGCACGTCGAAGGATTCGGCGATCAGCACCGTACCCACGATCAACAGGAACGACAGCGCGAGCATCTTCAGCGAAGGGTGCTTGTCGATGAACGCGCTGATCGTGCCCGAGGCTAGCATCATCACCAACACCGCCACGACAATCGCCGCCACCATGACCGGTACGTGGGAAACCATGCCGACGGCAGTGATCACCGAGTCCAGGGAGAACACGATGTCGATGATCGCGATCTGGATGATGGTGTAGAGGAAGTTGCCGCCCTTCATCGAAGGCTCGTCATCGGTTTCGTCTTCACCTTCCAGCGCGTGGTACATCTCTTGCGAGCTTTTCCACAGCAGGAACAGGCCACCGAAGAACAGGATCAGGTCACGCCCGGAGATACCCTGGCCGAACACTTCGAACAAGTCGGCGGTAAGGCGCATGACCCAAGTGATCGACAACAGCAACAGAATCCGCGTGATCATGGCCAGCGCCAGGCCGAAAATCCGGGTGCGCTGTTGCATGTGCTTGGGCATCCGGCTGACCAAGATCGAAATCATGATGATGTTATCGATACCCAGGACGATTTCCAGGGCAGTCAGGGTAAAGAAGGCAACCCAGATTTCAGGGTTGGTCAGCCATTCCATGTGTATTCCTTTGAGCGATTGTTAAACCAAAAAGGGCCCCGACTTCAAACCGCGAAGCCTGGACCCGAAATGGTGAGTCTTGGGCTTATAGAGTGCTGAACAGCGGAAAAATCCCCATCAGCAATGCGGCAACCAGTATGCACATGCAAACCAGCACTGCCCACTTCAGGGTGAAGCGCTGGTGATCACCAAAATCGATGCCAGCCAGGGCCACCAAGAGGTAAGTCGATGGTACCAGCGGGCTCAACAAGTGGACGGGCTGACCGACGATCGAGGCACGTGCCATTTCCACCGCGGTAATACCGTAATGGCTGGCGGCTTCGGCCAGTACCGGCAACACGCCGTAATAAAATGCATCATTCGACATGAAGAAGGTGAATGGCATGCTCACCAACGCCGTGATCACTGCCAGGTATGGGCCGAGGAAGTCCGGAATCACCGACAGCAGGCTTTTGGACATGGCATCGACCATGCCTGTGCCCGACAGGATACCGGTGAAGATACCCGCGGCAAAGATTAGCCCGACCACCGCCAGTACGCTACCAGCGTGGGCCGCGACGCGATCCTTCTGCTGTTGCAGGCACGGGTAGTTGACGATCATCGCGATACTGAACGCCACCATGAACAGCACCGGCAGCGGCAACAGGCCGGCGATCAGGGTGCACATCAGGACCAGGGTCAGGGCGCCGTTGAACCAGATCAAGCTTGGCCGACGTGCATCCGGGAATTGCGAAACGGTGATCTCGCTGTGATCCACCTCATCACCGACCAGATGCAACTCTCCCAGACGCGCACGTTCACGTTTGCCGTAGAAGTAGGCAATGGCAAGGATGGCCAGGACACCGGCGGCCATCGCGGGAATCATCGGCACGAAGATGGCCGATGGATCGACGTGCAGCGCACTGGCGGCACGGGCGGTCGGGCCACCCCACGGAGTCATGTTCATCACGCCACCGGCGAGGATGATCAAGCCGGCCATGATCCGCGGGCTCATGCCGATACGGCTGTAGAGCGGCAGCATGGCGGCCACGCAGATCATGTAGGTGGTCGCGCCGTCACCGTCGAGGGAAACGACGAGCGCCAGGACGGCGGTACCCACCGACACTTTCAACGGGTCGCCCTTGACCATTTTGAGGATCTTGCGCACGGCCGGGTCAAACAGGCCGGAGTCGATCATCAGGGCAAAATAGAGAATCGCGAACATCAGCATCACGCCGGTTGGCGCGAGCTTGGTAATGCCTTCGAGCATCATCGGGCCGATTTTCGGGCCGAAACCGCCAAACAAGGCGAAAACGATCGGGATGATGATCAAGGCGATCAACGCGGACAGGCGCTTGGTCATGATCAGGAACATGAACGTGATGACCATGGCGAAGCCAAGGAAAGTCAGCATGGGAATACTCCAGGCGTAGCGCGGCTAGGGAAATGGGCGGATCGGATGGGATCAGCGCAGAACGGGAAGCACGAGACGTACGGGCGGAGTTGCAGCGAAGCGGCGGATAGAAGAGGACATCAGGGTCACCATTGTTGTTGTTTAATGGGCTGGGCGAACAATCGAACATTCGCTTTAGCCAACCGGTCTGTTGCCGGCAGTGAGGGCGATCCTAATCGTGGAAGCTTTCAGCCAGCTTTCGCCGATGAAAGCATTGACCGGATGTGCAACCGGTCGTCGGACCGGGGCAGGGAGGGGAAACCGAGTTGTGCCCTTCGCGAGCAGGCTCGATCCCACAATGATTTTGATCCCCTGTGGGAGCGAGCCTGCTCGCGAAGACGCCAGTGAAAACGCATCCGGAGGAAAAGGAATGGTCGACTTTCACACAGGCGGCTGCCACTGCGGACAACTGCGATATCAATTCAGCGGGCCTTTACACGATATCGCCCATTGCCATTGCTCGATTTGCCGGCGGGTCAGCGGCGGGATCGTGACCACCTGGATCACTGTGCCGGCGACAACCTTTCAATGGCTCGCGGGAAAACCGGCGCGGTACGACTCTTCGCCAACCTGCGCGCGCTATTTTTGCGGCAACTGTGGGGCGCAACTGGCATTGGAGACTCACCTGAGCCCGGGCAGCATCGACGTGACCATCGCCACCCTCGATCACCCGGAGCGGGCCCCGGCCGAACGCCACATCTGGACCGACAGCCGCCTGCCGTGGTTGCATCTGGATGAGCATTTACCGGGCGAAGCCGAAGAAACACTCTGATCAGAAAATAGACAGGTCGAGCGGGCGAATCGCGCCCATCCAGATCGCGTGCTCGCTGTGATCCAGCAGATCGTTGCCGGTGTCGGGGTGCAGGAACACCACCAACCCCTTGCGGTTGAGCGCCAACCACGGCAGCACATCACCGATCAGTTCAGGGCCGAACGCCAGTTGGCAGCTCCAGTCCGGGTGCGGGCCGACGGGGCGTTCGTGCACCCGGCCCATTTTCAGCGGGAACAATTGTGCCGCTTGCTCACACAGGGCTCGCGCCTGGTCGATGGTGCTGGCATCGAAATAGACATGGGCGTGGTAACCCTTGATCTGTTGCATCTGAATCCCTCCAAAACCGAGTCGAACCCTCACCGTTTCCTAAAGGTCAAATGCCATACAGGAAAGAGAACAAGGGAGTTCAGCCATGAAAAATGCCGAAACCCCGGTGGTGAAAGTGGTGCTTTATGGTGCCATGAGTAGCTTGGGCAGTGCGCTGATGGCTGAAATGTTGCGGCGCCAACATGAAGTGATCGCCATTCTCGATGACTTGACGGCGCTGGCGCCGCGCCCGGGTTTGCGTACCAAGGCCGGCGACCTGTTCGACGCACAACGGGTCAAGCAAAGCGTGGCCGGCAGTTCGGCGGTCATCTGTTTATTAGACGCACCGGGGTTGCCATTCAATAGTGAACACGTGGAAAAAAACATTGTGCCCGGCCCGGTCGAGCAGGTGCTGGCGGTGGATGCATTGCTTGATGGCATGCAGGCAGCAGGCATTACCCGATTGTTTCTAGTGGGGGATTTCGAGGTGCTGGACGATCCGGAGTTCGAGGACGGGTTGCAACGCCACGCCGCCGAAGAAATCCGCGAAGCGCTACAAAGCAGCCCCTTGCACTGGACGATGGTAAACGCCCCGCGCGGGGTGCCGGGGCTGACCATCGAGCACTTCAGTCAAATCGGCGGCAACCTTGAGCCGGGACTGACCGAGCCGCTCGCACGTTTGGCCCGCACGGCAGTGGGGATCGCTGATGAGTTGCATCTGAACCTGCATATTGGCGAGCACGTAAATTTTGTTGCCACCGATAACTAGATCGCAATTGAGGGCAGTGCCATCCCGTTCAACGATTGCTCACTGCTGGCCTGCTCGGCCATCAACCAATCGAAAAACTGCTGGATCAAGGCGCCACGCCGCTTGCGCTGCGGCAAAACCACGTAATAACCCAGCCTGGAGATCACCGTTTCGGCAATCGGCCGACATAACAAACCTTGTGCCAGCAAGTTATCCACAAGGTGCCGCCAGCCAATCGCCACGCCCTGGCCGCCAATGGCGGCCTGAATCAACAAGGTGTAATTATCGAAACGCAATTGGCCGGGCGCCGGGGGCGAAGTGATGCCCAACTCGCGAAAGACACCGCTCCAGTCAAACCAGTGGCTGCTGTTTTCGCCACGCAGGTGCAGAAGTGGAAACTCCAACAATGATCGAGCGGGTAGGGGCAGGGTGCGATCATTCAGTAGTTGCGGGCTGCACACCGGGAACACTTCCTCGCTGAATAACCAATGACTCTCGCCCTGCTTGAAGCGGCCATCCCCGAACAGCACTGCCACATCGATGTCGCTGCGCAACATGTTATGGCTACGTTCACTGGTCACCAGACTGACGTCGACCTGTGGGTTGGCCGCGTGAAAGCGGTGCAAACGAGGCATCAGCCAATAGGCGGCAAAGGCAAAATCGGTGGCGACTTGTAGCACTTCATGCTGATGCTGGGCGCTGATCGCGCTCAATCCTGCATCGATATTCTGCAAACCCAGCTGAACTTGCTCGAAAAGGATAGCACCTGACTCAGTCAGTTCAATGCCGCGATAGATGCGGTCGAACAGTCGAGCCCCCAACTGCTCCTCCAGTCGCTTGATTTGCTGGCTGACCGCCGGCTGCGTGGTTCCCAGCTCGACCGCCGCCGCCGTAAAGCTGCGTTGACGGGCCGCTGATTCGAAAGCGCGGAGCAAATCCAGAGAAAGGTCACCAAGCGCGTCATACATAAGCAGTGCTTATCCTAGTCATTGCCGCCCGTGGGCTTTACCGCAAAGTGTGTGGGTTACATCCTCGACCCCAGCACTCTCGCATAAACATCCACTATGGAATGCCGCGATCACATGAAGCGCAAGAACATTCTTTTCATCATGGCCGATCAAATGGCCGCGCCAATGTTGCCGTTCTACGGTCCTTCGCCTATCAAATTGCCTAATCTGAGCCGCCTCGCCGCCGAGGGCGTGGTATTCGACAGCGCTTATTGCAACAGCCCGCTGTGCGCACCTTCGCGCTTTACCCTGGTCAGCGGCCAGCTGCCGAGCAAGATCGGGGCTTATGACAACGCGGCGGATTTCCCGGCCGATGTGCCGACTTATGCCCATTACCTGCGGCGCCTCGGCTATCGCACTGCGCTGTCAGGCAAAATGCATTTCTGTGGTCCGGACCAATTGCACGGCTATGAAGAACGCCTGACCAGCGATATCTACCCGGCCGACTACGGCTGGGCCGTGAACTGGGACGAACCGGACGTGCGTCCGACCTGGTACCACAACATGTCGTCGGTTCTCCAGGCAGGCCCTTGCGTGCGCACCAACCAACTGGATTTCGATGAAGAGGTAGTGTTCAAGGCCCAGCAGTACCTGTTCGACCACATTCGCGAGGATGGCGAGCAGCCGTTTTGCCTGACGGTTTCGATGACTCACCCCCACGACCCGTACACGATTCCCAAGGCTTTCTGGGACCTGTACGACGACGCCGAAATTCCTTTGCCGGAAACACCGGATCAACACCAACTCGATCCGCATGCCCAGCGATTGCTCAAGGTTTATGACCTGTGGGACAAACCATTGCCTGTGGATAAAATCCGCGACGCTCGCCGCGCCTACTTCGGTGCTTGCAGCTATATCGACAGCAACGTCGGCAAACTCCTGCAAACCCTCGAGGATACTGGGCTAATCGATGACACCATCATCGTATTCTCCGGCGACCACGGTGACATGCTGGGCGAACGGGGCCTCTGGTACAAAATGCACTGGTATGAAATGGCCGCTCGTGTCCCCCTGTTGATAAGTGCTCCAAGGCAATTCGGCGCCGGCCGGGTCAGTGCATCGGTATCCACCGCCGACCTGTTGCCGACCTTTGTAGAACTGGCCGGCGGCACTCTGGAACCGGGCTTGCCGCTCGATGGCCGTTCGCTGGTTCCGCATTTGCAAGGGCAGGGCGGGCACGATGAAGTGTTCGGCGAATACATGGCCGAAGGCACCATCAGTCCATTGATGATGATTCGTCGTGGCGCTTACAAATTCATCTACAGTGAAGATGACCCTTGCCTGCTCTTCGATGTAGGCAATGACCCGCGAGAACTGGAAGAACTCAGCAAATCGCCGCAACATCGTCAACTTTTCGACGAATTTCTCGCCGAAGCTCGCGCCAAATGGGACATTCCAGCTATCCATCAACAGGTGCTCGCGAGCCAGCGGCGCCGGCGTTTCGTCGCCGATGCCCTGACCATCGGCAAGCTGAAGAGCTGGGATCACCAGCCACTGGTGGATGCCAGTCAGCAATACATGCGCAATCACATCGACCTCGACGATCTGGAGCGCAAAGCACGTTATCCACAACCCTGCCAAAACCAATAATGTTAAGGGGAAGTCCATGCAAAAGTTATCCACAGTACTGACGGTCGGACTTCTGGCCCTGGGCAGTGCATCGGTGTATGCCGATCAAAGTTGCGAGACGGTGAAAATGGCCGACCCTGGCTGGAGCGATATCGCCGCAACCAACGCCATTACCGGGTTTCTGCTGGACGGCATGGGCTACAAGGCCAAGGTCGACACCCTCGCGGTGCCGATTACCTTTGGCGGGCTCAAGGATGGCCAGGTGGATGTTTTCCTCGGCAACTGGATGCCGGCGCAGCAGGGTTTCTACGACAAGTTCATCGCCACCGGGGACGTCACGCAACTGGCGAAGAACCTCGACGGCACCGAGTTCACCCTCGCTGTCCCGGATTACGTCTGGGATGCGGGTGTGCATAACTTTGCCGACCTGAACAAATACGCCGACAAGTTCGACCACAAGATCTATGGCATCGGGTCTGGTGCACCGGCAAACATTTCGCTGCAAGAGATCATCAAGAAAAATGATTTCGACATGGGTCAATGGAAACTGATCGAATCCAGCGAGCAGGCCATGCTTGCGGAAGTGTCCCGCGCGGTGAAGAAACAGAAGTTCGTGACCTTCCTCGGCTGGACACCGCACCCGATGAACGTGCAGCTGAAAATGCATTACCTGAAGGGTGGCGAGAAATACTTCGGCGACACCGGCAGCGTCCACACCCTGACCCGCAAAGGTTATGCACAGGCCTGCCCGAACGTCGGCAAGCTGCTCACCAACCTGAGCTTCACCCAAGAGATGGAGAACAGCATCATGGCCGAGGTGGTGAACAAGAAAGTCAGCAATGCCGATGCGGCCAAGGCGTGGATCAAGGCCAACCCGGCAGTGCTGGACAAGTGGCTCGATGGCGTGAAGACCGTGGATGGCAAGGATGCGTTACCGGCAGTGAAAGCCAAGCTCTAACTCCCGCCACTGATCGTTCCCACGCTCTGCGTGGGAATGCATCCCGTGACGCTCCGCGTCACACTCCAAGGGCAAACGCGGAGCGTCCATGGCGGCATTCCCACGCAGAGCATGGGAACGATCAGCGTCTGTTAACCTTGTGCAAAACCCAATCCGAGAGGACCCATGGCCCTTCCCAGCCGCCATTCACTCTTCCCATTCCTCACATGGTTACCCAGGCAAACCCGCGCCAGCGTCGGTCGTGACCTGATCGTCGGCCTCAGTGGCGCGATTCTCGCGTTGCCGCAATCCATCGCCTACGCACTGATTGCCGGCCTCCCACCGGAATACGGCTTGTATGCGGCGATCATCCCGGTGTTGATCGCTTGTCTGTGGGGCTCGTCGTGGCATTTGATCTGCGGTCCGACGGCGGCCATTTCCATCGTCCTGTACGCCAGCGTCAGTCCCCTGGCCATTCCTGCGACGCAGGACTACGTCACCGTGATCCTGTTGCTGACCCTTCTGGCAGGGATTTTCCAGTGGCTGCTGGGGTTGCTGCGCTTTGGTGCGCTGGTCAATTTCGTCTCTCATTCGGTGGTGCTTGGCTTTACCCTCGGCGCGGCGGTGGTCATTGCCGTTGGCCAGTTGCCCAACTTGCTGGGGCTGGAGCTGCCCAGCCAGGCCACCGCACTGGACAGTTTCATCACACTGACCACACACCTGGGTGAAGTGGATAAACCTTCGCTCATTCTCGGATTGGCCACCGTGGCGGTCGGGCTGATCCTCAAGCTGTGCTTGCCGCGCTGGCCGACGCTGTTGATTACCCTGGTGCTGGCTGCCGTGATGGTCTGGCTTTGGCCCTCCATGTTCGGTCACGTAAAACTGGTGAGCGCCTTCACCGGTAAGCTACCGCCTTTTAGCCCATTGCCGTTGGACCTCGACCTGATCCTGCGCCTGCTGCCCAGTGCCGTGGCGGTCGGAATGCTCGGGCTGGTCACCAGCCTGTCGATTGCCCGTTCGCTGTCGGCGCGCTCGCAACAGTTGCTCGACGCCAATCAGGAAGTCCGCGCCCAAGGCTTGTCCAATATTGTCGGCGCGTTTTTTTCCGGATCGCTGTCGGCCGGCTCCTTCACCCGTTCAGGCCTGAGCTACGAAGCGGGGGCCTGTTCGCCGTTGGCGGGAGTCTTTTCGGCTTTGTGGGTAGCGTTGTTCGCCGTCTTCGGTGCCAGTCTGATCGCACACATTCCCATCCCGGCCATGGCCGGCAGTATTTTGCTGATCGCCTGGGGCCTGGTGGACCATCGTGGCATTCGTGCGTTGCTACGGGTCAGCCGCGCCGAGTTCGTGGTCATGGGCCTGACCTGTGTCGCCACGCTGCTGCTGGAACTGCAGACAGCGATCTATGCCGGGGTGCTGGCATCGCTGTTCTTTTACCTCAAGCGCACCTCGCAACCACGGGTGCAGCATTTGCGTGACGGCGATGAAGACATTCTGCGGGTCGGCGGCTCGATCTTCTTCGGCGCCAGCCACTACCTGCAAGTTCGCCTGCAACGAATGCAGGGTGCACGCGTGGTGATCGAGGCGCAGCAGATCAACTTCATCGACTATTCAGGGGTTGAGATGCTGCATCAGGAAGCACGGCGGTTACTGCGCCAGGACCGCAGCCTGACCCTGCGCCGGGCTCGGCCGCAGGTGGTGGATGAATTGAGGAAGCTGGAAGGGGCAGAGAAATGCCCGATCCGGTTTGAAGACTGAAACAACCTAATACGTGTAGGAGCGAGCCTGCTCGCGATGGACGTCAACGATAACGCGTGCATTCAGGATGCATGCGTTGTCCTTGGGTTCTTCGCGAGCAGGCTCGCTCCTACAGGGGGTCTTACTCAGCCAGTTGCCGACGAAGTTCGGCCAGCACCGGCGCCGTATCCGGACGCACGCCGCGCCACAGGAAGAAGGCTTCCGCCGCCTGCTCGGCCAACATCCCCAGCCCATCCATCGACACCGCCGCGCCATGCTCGCTGGCCCAACGGCAAAACGAGGTCGGCTCCTTGCCGTACATCATGTCGTAGCACACCGTCTTGCCCGGTTCGATCAGGCTGGTGGCAATCGGCGGAACATCGCCCGACAGACTCGCGGACGTCGCATTGATGATCAGGTCTACCGACTCTTGAAGCCAGTCATAACCACTGGCCGATACCGGGCCCAGATCGCAGAACAGTTCGGCCAGCAACTCGGCCTTGTCCACCGTACGGTTGGCGATGACCACCGACGCCGGCTGCTCAGCCAACAACGGCTCCAGCGCACCGCGCACTGCGCCGCCGGCACCGAGCAGCAGGATGCGCTTGCCCTTGAGGCTGAACCCGGCATTGACCGTCAGGTCCCGTACCAGGCCAGCACCGTCGGTGTTATCGCCCAGCAAACTGCCATCTTCCAGCTTGCTCAGTGTGTTTACCGCGCCGGCCCGCTGTGCCCGCGCCGTGAGTTTGTCGGCCAGGCGATAAGCCTCTTCCTTGAACGGTACTGTCACATTCGCGCCACGGCCTTCGAGGAAAAACGCCCGGGCACAGCTCGAAAAATCATCGAGGGGCGCCAGTGAAGTGCTGTAGTCGAGTTTCTGCCCGGTCTGCTCGGCGAACAGACGATGAATCAACGGCGATTTGCTATGGCCAATCGGGTTACCGAATACGACGTAACGGTCCATCTGGATTCCTCGTTCAGGCCTTGGCCAACCAATCGCGATCTTGCAGGAAATACTCAGTCAGGCGTGCTTCTTCGCTGCCAGGCTCGGCTTTCCAGTCGTAACCCCAGCGGACTTGCGGCGGCAGCGACATGAGAATCGACTCGGTGCGACCGCCCGATTGCAGCCCGAACAAGGTGCCACGGTCGTAGACCAGGTTGAATTCGACGTAACGCCCACGACGGTACTCCTGGAACTCCCGCTGCTTGGCGGAATAGGCGTCGTTTTTGCGGCGCTGCACGATTGGCAGGTACGCCTCGATGTAGGCGTCACCGATAGCACGCATGAACGCGAAGCTGGTGTCGAAATCCCACTCATTCAGGTCATCGAAAAACAAGCCGCCGATTCCCCGCGGTTCGTGGCGATGCTTGATGTAGAAGTAGCTGTCGCACCAGGCCTTGTAACGCGGGTAGACGTCCGCACCGAACGGCGCACAGGCCTGTTCGGCGACGCGGTGCCAGTGCACGCAATCTTCTTCATTGCCGTAGTACGGTGTCAGGTCGAAGCCGCCGCCAAACCACCAGACCGGCTCTTCACCTTCTTTTTCGGCGATGAAAAACCGCACGTTGGCGTGGGAAGTCGGTACATGCGGGTTGTGCGGGTGGATCACCAGCGACACACCCAGGGCCTCGAAACCGCGTCCGGCCAGTTCCGGCCGGTGGGCACTGGCCGACGGTGGTAAACCGGTGCCGAAGACGTGGGAAAAGTTGACGCCGCCCTTTTCAATGACCGCGCCATTTTCGACCACTCGGGTGCGTCCGCCACCGCCGGCAGGCCGGGTCCAGGCGTCTTCGACGAAGCGCGTGCCGCCGTCTTCGGCCTCCAGGGCAGCGCAAATACGGTCTTGCAGATCGAGCAGGTAGGCTTTTACGGCCTCGGTGCGGGTAGTCATGGCATCACCTTGGATCGGGCAAAGCTACGCGGCGCTCCACAGGAGCCAGCCTGCGCAAATGGGCGCGTAGCATACCACCGCCGAAGCGCTCGTCGCAGTTGACGCAGATCACGCTTCGCAGTCCCATAGGGCGCTTGGTAAAACAATCTCAGGAGAGTGCAGATGGCAAAGCGTATCCAGTTCCGTGCCCACGGTGGCCCCGAAGTGCTTGAGTATGTCGATTATCAGCCCTCCGAACCCGGCCCGCAGCAGGTTCGCGTGACCAACAAGGCCATCGGCCTGAACTTCATCGACACCTATTACCGCAGCGGCCTCTATCCGCCACCGGCCCTGCCATCGGGTGTCGGTTCGGAAGGCGCGGGCGTTGTCGAAGCGGTCGGTAGCGAAGTGACCCGATTCAAGGTCGGCGATCGCGTGGCTTACGGCAGCGGCCCGTTGGGTGCCTACAGCGAGGTCCACGTCTTGCCCGAGGCCAACCTGGTACACCTTCCGGACGCCATCAGCTTCGAGCAGGCCGCGGGTGTGATGCTCAAGGGCCTGACCGTGCAGTACTTGCTGCGCCAGACCTATGAACTCAAGGGTGGCGAGACCATCCTGTTCCACGCCGCTGCCGGTGGCGTCGGTTCCCTGGCCTGCCAATGGGCCAAGGCCTTGGGCGTCAAGTTGATCGGCACCGTGAGCTCGGCGCAGAAAGCCGCGCTGGCCAAGGCCAATGGTGCCTGGGCGACCATCGACTACAGCCATGAAAACGTCGCGCAACGCGTACTGGAATTGACTGACGGCAAAAAGGTCCCGGTGGTGTACGACGGCGTCGGCAAGGACACTTGGCTGACCTCTCTAGACTGCGCGGCGCCCCGTGGGCTGGTCGTGAGCTTCGGCAATGCGTCCGGGGCGGTGGACGGGGTGAACCTGGGGATTCTGGCGGGGAAAGGCTCGTTGTACGTCACTCGGCCGACGCTGGCGACCTACGCCAATAACGCGGAAAACCTGCAGCGTATGGCCGATGAGCTGTTCGAGATGATCATCAGCGGCAAAGTGAAAGTGGATATCAGCCAGCGTTATCCACTGGCGGACGCAGCGAAGGCGCAGACCGAGTTGTCCGCGCGGCGTACGACCGGATCGGTAATTTTATTGCCTTGAAGGCCTCTTCGCGTGCAAGCCCGCTCCCACATTGGATCTTCAGTGACCACAGAATTGGTGTTCGACACTAATCAAATGTGGGAGCGGGCTTGCTCGCGAATGCGGTCACCTCGGTCTTAATCGGGGCGCACAACATGCCCGGTCGCCAGATCCCGGATAACACTCGGGTTCTTGCGCCCACCCAGGTTCCCACCCAACACCAGATCAACCTGACCACGGAAATACTGCTCCACGCGAATCCGCGTGCGCGCTGCCGGCCGGCCCTGGGGGTTGGCGGACGTCGACACCAACGGCCCGACCAGTGCGCACAATTCCCGCACCTGCGGGTGATCGCTGACCCGCAGCGCCACCGTTTCATGCACGCCGGTAATCCACTGCGGCAGCATGTTCTGATGCGGCACCAACCAGGTGTTCGGCCCCGGCCAGGTGCTGGCCATGCGATCCATCCACAGCTCGGGAAAGTCGTCAAAGAGGAAGTCGAACTGGCGGATATTGTCAGCCACCAGTATCAGCCCCTTGTCCACGGACCGCCCCTTGATCAGCAGCAAACGATCCACTGCCTCTTCATCCCACGGGTCGCAACCCAGACCCCAGACAGCTTCGGTTGGGTAGGCAATCACCGCCCCTGCGCGAATTGCTCGTGCGGCTTGCTGCACACGCCAACTGTTGACCATGAAAAATTCTCCAGAATAAGGCTCTGCGCAGTTTACCGATCTTCCTTGTAAAACCTAGCTTACCCGCGCAAACCAGCGCCCGTTTTCGCAGACTGCGCGGCCATCCATTTCCAGCTCCGTCAACGTCGCCAGGACCTTGGGCAAGGTCCAACCGCTGGCATCGGCCAGTGCTTCACTGGTGTGGGGGGCGGCGTGGAGCAGTACAAGTAGCGGATGACTCGTTACGGTCGCGAGTGTTTCTGTTGAAAACGGTAGCTGCTGCCAGCCGCGCAAGGCTTCGAGGATATGCTCTATGGTCTCCACCAGCACGGCGCCGTCGCGGATCAACTGATGGCAGCCGCGAGCACCGGGATGATGAATCGACCCTGGAATCGCATACACCTCGCGCCCCTGTTCCGCCGCCAGCCTGGCCGTGATCAATGAACCACTGGCAACACTGGCTTCGACGACCAGCACGCCGAGGGACAAACCGCTGATGATCCGGTTGCGTCGGGGGAAGTTGCTGGCGCTCGGAGCGGCGTCCAGCGGAAACTCCGAGAGCACCGCGCTGCCCGATGCGATCATTGCGTCCGCCAGGCGCCGATTGCGCTGTGGATAAAAATTTTCGAGTCCCGTGCCAAGTACCCCGACCGTTCGCCCGCCAACATCCAGTGCCGCCTGGTGCGCGGCTGCATCGATCCCCAGGGCCAGCCCGCTGGTGATGACAAACCCGGCACCCGCCAGGCTGCGAGAAAACGCGGCTGCGGTGTCCATGCCTGGCCGTGAAGCACGACGACTGCCGACCATCGCTAACTGCGGTTTTTCCAGGATCTGCGGATCGCCCGCCACGAACAACAACGGTGGCGCGTCGCTGATTTGCGCCAGCAGCGCCGGGTAGTCGGGCTGGTCCCACATCAGTAAATGCTGGTCCTGACGCTCTATCCAGGCCAATGCGTGGCTGGCGCCGTCACGAATTTCAGGGGAGCGCCGGGCCTCGCCACACACCTGCGGCAAGCCCAACGCTCGCCACGCACTGGCGGGTGCACTGATGGCTTTGGACGCCGAACCGAAGGCTTCCAGCAATTTCCGGAAACGCGCCGGACCAAGTTCCGGTAACCGGTGCAGACGTAAACGGGCTTCCAGTTCCGCAGGGGAAACCGATGAAACAGCGGGTATCGACATGGATCATCCTTGATCGTTATGAGCCCCCATCGAAATGGGAATAAGCTGTGGATAACTCTGTTGGTAACTTGTGAAGTCCGCTAAGGATTCCGCACCTTGTCCAGCACCGCCAAAGAACGCGAGGCCTTCAGCACCAGTCCATAGCTGAGCTTGTCGTAGGTGCGAAAAACCATCAGAAGACCGGCGCGTTCATCCGGAATTTTCAATGGCTGGCCGGTGATCCGGTCACGCACGGTTTCGCCGGTTTTCATCACTACCAGGACATTCCCTTCGGCCAGGCCGTCGCGTTTCCCCTTGTTCAAGGTAACTACGTCCAGCGCACCGATCTGCGTGACCCCGCGTGGTACATCGATGATCAGGCCGTTGACCTGGGTGTCGGGAGCGCTCGGCATGAACGTCGAATTGATCGAACGTTCTTCGCCGCTGAACAGGCGGTCGCCGAGGCGCACCTCCTGGGTGGTGCGTTGCAGCACCAGCGTCGCGACGTCACCTTCAGTGGCGACGATCTCGCCACCGCCTATGTCATCGGCGTTGATGCCCAGGAATTCCTGGGTCTGCGGATCGGTGTAGACCTTGCCCTGACGAAAAATGCCGTACACCGGTTGAGCCGGGTCGACGAGGCCGCGGGCGAAGATACGGTCGCCGATGCCGCTGAGTACGCGTTCGGCATCACCGGCAACGATATAAGGCGCCTTGTCGAAATCCTCGGCGTTGTCGACGATGCGGTTACTCAGCAAAAAGCTGTTGATCGATTTCAGCGGAATGCTCGGTATGGCGTCGGCCACCGGGCTGCTACGCACCTGTGGCGAAAGCTTAATGGTGCCTCGCGAGGTGCCGCGGTTAAGGGTCAATCGTGGTTGGCCGTTGACGTAGACCAGCGATAGCGTGTCCCCGGGGTAGATGAGATTCGGGTTTTCAACCTGTGGATTGACCTGCCAGAGTTGCGGCCACTGCCAGGGCTCACGCAGGTACTTACCCGATATGTCCCAAAGTGTGTCGCCCGCAGCGACGGTGTACTGCTGTGGAAAACCCTCCCGAAGTTGCACTTGCCCGTGCGCAAAACCTGCCGAGGCCAGAAGGAGCAGGGCGAGTAGTGATTTCCTCATGCGATGAATCCCTTTATTATGTACGTTCGCGTGAAACGCCAGAGCCCTCGGTGGCTCGCTCCCCGCTTGCTTATGAAAAGAAGGGAGCTACGTTTTACAACGGTAGCCTGCATCTTCTCCGGAGCAGCCAGGCCATCGACCCGACTTTACTTCACACGTGCAGTAATCAAAGCTTATGGCCATTTTAAACATCCTCGAATTCCCTGACCCGCGCCTGCGTACGATCGCCAAGACAGTGACCGTAGTGGACGACGAAGTGCGTCAGCTGGTCGATGATATGTTTGAAACAATGTATGAAGCGCCAGGCATCGGCCTCGCCGCGACCCAGGTCAACGTGCACAAACGTATCGTCGTGATGGACCTCTCCGAAGACCGCACCGAACCACGGGTGTTCATCAACCCCGAGTTCGAGCCCCTGACCGACGAGATGGAGCAATACCAGGAAGGCTGCCTCTCGGTGCCGGGTTTCTACGAAAACGTCGATCGCCCGCAAAAGGTCAAGGTCAAGGCCCTGGACCGCGATGGCCAGCCATACGAACTGATCGCCGAAGGCCTGCTCGCCGTTTGCATCCAGCACGAATGCGACCACCTCAACGGCAAATTGTTCGTCGACTACCTGTCCACGCTCAAACGTGACCGTATCAAGAAGAAACTGGAAAAACTTCACCGCCAGAATGCTTGATGCCCCTCTTCAAAGGCTTGCTGCGGCAAGCCTTTTTCTTTTCAAGATGCTTTGTAATCGAGAGCTTTCATGACTGAGCCACTGCGCATTGTCTTTGCCGGCACCCCGGAATTCGCCGCCGAACACCTCAAGGCCCTGCTCGACAGCCCTTACGAGATCGTTGCGGTCTACACCCAGCCGGATCGTCCGGCGGGTCGTGGGCAAAAGCTGATGCCGAGCCCGGTCAAGCAACTCGCCCTTGAAAACAATATTGCGGTGTTACAACCCCCGACCTTGCGCAATGCCGACGCCCAGGCCGAATTGGCCGCACTGAAGCCGGACTTGATGGTGGTGGTTGCCTACGGCCTGATCCTGCCTCAGGTGGTGCTGGATATTCCGCGCCTGGGTTGCATCAATAGCCACGCGTCCCTGCTGCCTCGCTGGCGCGGTGCGGCGCCGATCCAGCGTGCCGTCGAAGCCGGTGACAGCGAAAGCGGCGTGACGGTAATGCGCATGGAAGCCGGCCTCGACACCGGGCCGATGCTGCTGAAAGTCATCACGCCGATCAGCGCCCAGGATACCGGTGGCAGCCTGCACGACCGTCTGGCCGAAATGGGTCCGCCCGCCGTGCTCCAGGCGATTGCCGGCCTCGCCGCCGGTACGCTGGAAGGTGAAGTGCAGGACGACAGCCTGGCCACCTACGCACACAAATTGAACAAGGATGAGGCGCGCATCGACTGGACGCGGCCAGCAGTTGAGCTGGAGCGTCTGGTTCGCGCTTTCAATCCTTGGCCAATCACCCACAGCACACTGAACGGCGAAGCGTTGAAAGTGCTGGCGGCGAACGTGGCCGAAGGGCAGGGCACAGCGGGGGAAGTTCTTGCTGCCAGCAAAGACGGGCTGATCGTTGCCTGCGGTCAGCAGGCCCTGTGCCTGACCCGCCTGCAATTGCCCGGTGGCAAGGCGCTGAACTTCAGTGACCTGTTCAACAGCCGTCGAGAGAAATTCGCCATCGGCACCGTCCTCGGTCAAGCGGTGGACGCTCAATGAACCCGCGTTTGGCCGCCGCCAAGGCACTCGCCGCTGTCCTGAGCGGCAAAGCTTCCCTCAACAGTTCATTGCCGACACAACTGGACAAAGTCGAAGACCGTGATCGCGGTTTCACTCAGGATCTGGCGTTTGGCACCGCTCGCTGGCAGCCGCGCTTATCCGCGCTGGCGGCCAAGCTGCTGCAGAAACCGTTCAAGGCTGCCGACGCCGATGTTGAGGCGCTCTTGCTAGTGGGCCTCTACCAACTGCTCTACACCCGAGTCCCTCCCCACGCCGCGATCGGCGAAACCGTGGGTTGCGCCGACAAGCTGAAAAAACCCTGGGCCAAGGCCTTGCTCAATGCCGTACTGCGCCGCGCGCAACGGGAAAGCGAAACCCTGCTGACCGAGCTGGAACACGACCCGGTAGTGCGCACCGCCCACCCGCGCTGGCTGCAAAAATCGCTCAAAGCCTTCTGGCCCGAGCAATGGGAAGCCATTTGCACGGCGAACAACGCGCACCCGCCCATGATTCTGCGGGTCAACCGCCGCCATCACAGCCGTGATGCCTACCTTGGCCTGCTCAGTGAAGCGGGTATCGCCGCCAATGCATGCGTTTACAGCCGCGATGGCATCATCCTCGATGCAGCCGCCGACGTGCGCAGCCTGCCGGGCTTCGCCGAAGGCTGGATCAGCGTGCAGGACGAAGCGGCACAACTGGCTGCCGATTTGCTGGACCTGGCGCCGGGCCAACGCGTGCTCGACGCTTGCTGTGCACCCGGCGGCAAGACCTGCCATATCCTCGAAGCCGAACCCAAGCTGGCCGGCGTCGTCGCCGTGGACCTTGAAGCCAAACGCCTGGTGCGGGTGCGCGAGAACCTCGAACGCCTGAAATTGAGCGCCGAACTGATCGCCGCCGACGGCCGCGACACCGCCACCTGGTGGGACGGCAAGCCCTTCCAGCGCATCCTCCTCGATGCACCGTGCTCGGCCACCGGCGTGATTCGCCGTCACCCGGACATCAAGCTGACTCGCCAGCCCGATGACATCGCTGCGCTGGCGTTGCTGCAAGGTGAATTGCTGGACGCCCTGTGGATGACGCTGGAAGTCGGCGGCATCCTGCTCTATGCCACCTGTTCCACGCTGCCGACCGAAAACACCGAAGTGATCGAGGCCTTCCTCGCTCGCACCCCGGGCGCCCGCGAACTGGACCTGGCCACGACGGCCGGGATCAAGCAACTCCATGGTCGGCAATTGCTCGCCCAGGAAGGTGGTCACGACGGGTTCTACTACGCCAAGCTGATCAAGATCGCCGCCGCACGCGGCTAAACGGATTCAACGGAGTGACTGGATGAAAATCATCATCCTCGGAGCGGGGCAGGTCGGCGGTTCGCTGGCGGAGCACCTGGCAAGCGAAGCGAATGACATTACCGTGGTCGACACCGATGGCGAACGCCTGCGTGACCTCGGCGACCGACTGGACATCCGTACGGTACAAGGCCGCGGTTCGCTGCCCAGTATTCTGCGCCAGGCTGGCGCCGATGATGCCGACATGCTGGTCGCCGTGACCAGCAGCGATGAAACCAATATGGTGGCCTGCCAGGTTGCCCATACCCTTTTCCATACACCGACCAAGATCGCCCGCGTGCGTGAAGCGGCGTACCTGACCCGCAACGAATTGTTCGACAATGAAGCGATCCCGGTGGATGTGCTGATCAGCCCCGAGCAGGTGGTCACCAACTACATCAAGCGCCTGATCCAGCATCCGGGCGCCTTGCAGGTGATCGACTTCGCCGAGGGCAAGGCGCAGTTGGTTGCGGTGCGGGCCTATTACGGCGGGCCGCTGGTAGGTCAGCAACTGCGCCAGCTGCGTGAACACATGCCGAATGTCGAAACCCGCGTGGCCGCCATTTTCCGTCGCGACCGACCGATCCTGCCCCAGGGCGATACGGTGATCGAAGCGGACGACGAAGTGTTTTTCATCGCCGCTCGGGCGAACATTCGCGCGGTCATGAGTGAAATGCGCCGTCTCGACGAGACCTACAAGCGCATCGTCATCGCCGGTGGCGGGCAAATCGGCGAACGCCTGGCCGAAGCCATTGAAAGCCGTTACCAAGTGAAGATCATCGAGATGAATCCGGCACGCTGCCGACACCTCTCGGACACCCTCGACAGCACCGTGGTGTTGCAGGGCAGCGCTTCGGACCGTGACCTGCTGCTGGAAGAGAACATCGCCGACGCGGACATCTTCCTGGCCCTGACCAACGACGACGAGGCCAACATCATGTCGTCGCTGCTGGCCAAGCGCTTGGGCGCTAAGAAGGTGATGACCATCATCAATAACCCGGCCTACGTCGACCTGATCCAGGGCGGCGACATCGACATCGCCATCAGCCCGCAACTGGCGACCATCGGCACCTTGCTGGCGCACGTGCGTCGCGGCGATATCGTCAGCGTGCACTCATTGCGTCGCGGCGCTGCGGAAGCCATCGAGGCGATTGCGCACGGCGACGCGAAATCGAGCAAGGTGATCGGCAAGGCCATCGAAAACATCGGCTTGCCACCGGGCACGACGATTGGCGCGATTATTCGTGATGAAGAGGTCATTATCGCGCACGATGACACCGTGATCGCCGCCGGCGACCATGTGATCCTGTTCCTTGTGGATAAAAAGCATATTCGCGATGTGGAAAAGCTGTTCCACGTTGGACTCAGCTTCTTCTGACGATCATTCCCACGCTCTCTGTGGGAATACAGCCCGGGACGCTCCGCGTCCCAAAGCGGACGCAGAGCGTCCATTGAGGCGTTCCCACGTAGAGCGTGGGAACGATCATAAGAGGTGTCACCCATGATCGAATCCCTGGAAAAAATGCTCGCCAAGGGTGTGGATAACTCATTACTGCGCTTCGGCCTGGGCAAGGGTTACCTGGATCTTGGGGAAAACGCCAAGGCCGTCGAGCATTTCCAGCGCTGCGTCGAGATCGATCCGAAGTACTCGGCCGCCTGGAAACTGTTAGGCAAGGCTCATCTGGCGCTGGCGGATGTCGCGGCTGCGCGACAAGCCTGGGAGAAAGGCCTGGAAGCCGCCCGAAACCACGGCGACAAACAGGCCGAAAAAGAAATGACAGTGTTTCTGAAGAAACTCGACCGTCAGGCGCACTGACTGCAGACAGCCCAAGCCATCCGGTTCAGTACCAGCGTTCTTCACCCGCAGGACGCTTCTTGAAGCGCTTCATGCTCCACATGTACTGGCTCGGATACGCCCGCACATAGCGCTCGACGACCTGGCTCATGGCTGCGCAAGAAGTGGCGGTATCGGTGCTGTACATGGCCTCGGGCGCGGCTTCCAGGATCACCTTGTAGCCCGAACCGTCCGGCAACCGCAGGGCATGCAGGAACACGCCCACCGCTTTGCCACCGGCGAGCATGTTCGGCACAAACTTGCTGGTCAGCGCCTGTACGGCGAAGAACGGCACGAAGATCCCCGCGGATTCGGCCGGTTCCGGGTCGGCTGGAATACCCACCGCACCACCTCTGCGCACTTCCTTGATCACACTGAGGATGCCTTCCTTGGTGGAAGCGGCCACCTTGTTGCCCAGTTGAACCCGTTGCTTTTGCAGCAACTCATCCACCGCCTTCAATTTTGGCGGGCGATAGAAAATGATCGGTTTGCACTGGCTGCAGTAGAAATGGTTGAGCACTTCCCAGTTGCCCAGGTGACTGGTGATGCCCACCACGCCTTTGCCGGAGGCGAGGGCGTCTTTCAATACGTCGAGGCCTTCCACCTCGCGAACCAGGTCGATGGAGCGCTGGGCCGGCCAGATCCAGGCACAGGCGCTTTCAGTCAGGGACTTGCCAATGTCCCGCAAGCTCTGGCCCACCAGGCGCTCACGCTCGGCGGGGTCCATATCGGGAAAGCACTTGGACAGATTGATCCGCACCACATCGCGGGAACGGTTCGGGGTTTTCCACATGACCCAGCCTATCGCCGAGCCCACGGCTTGAACGGCCCGCCACGGAAGCAGGGCAAACAGCCGCAGAGCGCCTACCAGCAAGGCGCCTTTCAACTTATCCACAGGTCACTCCTGATCTTGTGCTGTGCGCGAGGCGGCCATTCTAACCGCCGTTGACCAGCATCGCGTAGCGATCGCAATCGCGGGTGTGGTCCATGACCATGCCCGATGCCTGCATCAGTGCGTAGCAAATGGTCGGGCCAACGAAGGTGAACCCGGCCTTTTTCAAGCCTTTGCTCATCTCCACTGCCTCGGGTGTGATCGCCGGCACTTCGCTGCGATCCTTGAAATGATTGATCTTCGGCACACCGCCGACAAAGGACCAGAGAAACGCCACCGGATCCTCCAGTGCCATCCAGGCCTGGGCATTGCGTCGGGCCGCGTTGAGCTTGAGGCGATTGCGGATGATCCCCGGGTCGAGCATCAGTTCATCGATTTCCGCGTCGCTCATCTGCGCCACGCGCTGGACGTCGAAGCCGTACATCACCCGGCGATAATGCTCGCGCTTGCGCAACACGGTGATCCAGGAAAGGCCGGCCTGGAACCCTTCGAGCAAAAGCAACTCGAACAATGCCTGCGCATCGCGTAGCGGCGTGCCCCACTCCTGATCGTGATAAGCCATGTACAGCGGATCTTCGGTACACCAAAAGCAGCGTGGCATAGGGCTCCAGGGGGCGTGCGCAGCAACGAATCGGGTATACTCCCGCTCTTTAAATCGCAGCCCAAGAAACAGGTGAATTTCGTGAGCCAGCCTACGCCAGCCGTGCGTACCTTCCAAGACTTGATCCTCGCCCTCCAGCAATACTGGGCCGAGCAAGGTTGTGTGGTACTTCAGCCCTACGATATGGAAGTAGGCGCCGGCACTTTCCACACCGCTACATTCCTGCGCGCCATTGGCCCGGAAACCTGGAACGCCGCTTATGTACAGCCAAGTCGTCGCCCGACTGACGGCCGCTACGGCGAAAACCCGAACCGTCTGCAGCACTACTACCAGTTCCAGGTGGTGCTCAAGCCGAACCCGGACAACTTCCAGGAACTGTACCTGGGCTCCCTCAAGCACGTGGGCCTGGACCCATTGGTGCATGACATTCGGTTCGTCGAAGACAACTGGGAATCGCCGACCCTCGGCGCCTGGGGTCTGGGCTGGGAAGTCTGGCTCAACGGCATGGAAGTGACCCAGTTCACCTACTTCCAGCAAGCGGGCGGCATCGAATGCTACCCGGTAACCGGCGAGATCACTTACGGCCTCGAGCGCCTGGCCATGTACCTGCAAGGCGTGGATTCGGTCTACGACCTGGTCTGGGCTGACGGTCCGTTCGGCAAAGTGACCTACGGCGACGTGTTCCACCAGAACGAAGTGGAGCAGTCGACCTACAACTTCGAACACGCCAACGTCGAGAAGCTGTTCGAATTGTTCGATTTCTACGAAAGCGAAGCCAAGCGCCTGATCGAACTCGACCAGCCGCTGCCGTTGCCAAGCTACGAAATGGTGTTGAAGGCGTCCCATACCTTCAACCTGCTGGATGCGCGCCGGGCGATTTCCGTGACTGCGCGTCAGCAATACATCCTGCGTGTTCGCACCCTGGCGCGTTCCGTTGCGCAAGCCTACCTGCTGGCTCGCGCCAAGCTGGGCTTCCCGATGGCGACCCCGGACCTGCGTGACGAAGTACTGGCCAAGCTGGAGGCTGCACAATGAGTGCTCTGGATTTTCTGGTTGAATTGGGCACTGAAGAACTGCCACCCAAGGCCCTGAACACCCTGGCCGAGGCATTCCTTGCCGGTATCGACAAGGGCCTGCAAGCTGCCGGCCTGAACTACGAGACCAAAACCGTATACGCCGCGCCACGCCGTCTGGCGGTGCTGATCACCTCGCTGGCCACCCAGCAGCCGGATCGCAGCATCAACCTCGATGGCCCGCCACGCCAGGCCGCGTTCGATGCCGAAGGCAACCCGACTCAAGCGGCACTGGGCTTTGCCAAGAAATGTGGGGTCGACCTGAGCGAAATCGATCAGAGCGGTCCGAAACTGCGTTACAGCCAGAGCATTGCCGGCAAGCCGACCGCGAGCCTGCTGCCAACCATCGTCGAAGATTCGCTGAACGACCTGCCAATCCCTAAACGCATGCGTTGGGGTGCGCGCAAGGAAGAATTCGTGCGTCCGACCCAATGGCTGGTGATGCTGCTCGGGGACCAGGTCATCGATTGCACCATCCTTGCCCAGAAGTCCGGCCGCGATTCCCGTGGTCACCGCTTCCACCATCCAGAAAGCGTGCGCATCGGTTCGCCGTCCAGCTACCTGGCCGACCTGCGTGCCGCTTACGTGCTGGCCGACGCCAACGAGCGTCGCGACATCATCAGCAAGCGCACCGAAGAGCTGGCCACCCGCCAGGAAGGCACGGCAATCGTTCCACCAGCCTTGCTCGATGAAGTGACCGCGCTGGTCGAGTGGCCGGTGCCGCTGGTGTGCTCGTTCGAGGAGCGTTTCCTCGACGTGCCGCAAGAAGCGCTGATCACCACCATGCAGGATAACCAGAAGTACTTCTGCCTGCTGGATGCTGAAGGCAAGTTGCTGCCACGTTTCATTACCGTGGCCAACATCGAAAGCAAAGACCCGCAGCAGATCATCGCCGGTAACGAAAAAGTGGTTCGCCCACGCCTGACTGACGCCGAGTTCTTCTTCAAGCAAGACAAGAAGCAGAAGCTCGAAGAATTCAACCAGCGTCTGCAGAACGTGGTGTTCCAGGAAAAACTCGGCAGCGTCTACGACAAGGCCGAGCGCGTTTCCAAGCTCGCCGCCTACATCGCTGCGCGCATCGGCGGCAACGCTTCGTGGGCCGCTCGTGCAGGCTTGCTGTCGAAATGCGACCTGGCCACCGAAATGGTCGGCGAGTTCCCGGAGATGCAAGGTGTCGCCGGCTACTACTACGCCCTCAATGACGGCGAGCCGGAAGATGTCGCCCTGGCCCTGAACGAGCAATACATGCCGCGCGGTGCCGGTGCCGAATTGCCTGCCACCCTGACCGGTGCGGCCGTGGCCATCGCCGACAAGCTCGACACCCTCGTGGGGATTTTCGGGATCGGCATGCTGCCGACCGGTAGCAAAGACCCCTATGCCCTGCGCCGTGCCGCACTGGGCGTGCTGCGTATCCTGATCGAGAAACAACTGGATCTGGACCTGAACGACGCCGTGGCTTTCGCCGTGAATGCGTTCGGTTCCAAGGTCAAGGCTGCCGGCCTCAACGATGCCGTACTGGAATTCATCTTCGACCGTCTGCGTGCTCGTTATGAGGATGAAGGCGTCGATGTGGCCACCTACCTGTCGGTTCGTGCCTTGAACCCGGGCTCGGCCCTGGACTTCGACCAGCGCGTGCAAGCGGTGCAGGCTTTCCGCAAGTTGCCGGAAGCGGCGGCCCTGGCGGCGGTGAACAAGCGCGTATCGAACTTGCTGAGCAAGGTCGAAGGCTCGGTGCCGACCGTGGTGGAAGCCAAGTACTTCGACAATGCCAACGAGTTCTCCCTGTACTCGGCGATCCAGCAGGCTGACCAGGCTGTCCAGCCTATGGCCGCGGCACGTCAGTACAGTGAATCGCTGGCTCGCCTGGCTGCATTGCGCGAGCCGGTGGATGCGTTCTTCGAAGCGGTGATGGTCAATGCGGAAGACGCCAATGTGCGCGCCAACCGTTATGCACTGCTGGCGCGCTTGCGTGGCTTGTTCCTCGGCGTCGCCGATATTTCGTTGCTGGGGTAAGACTGTTTGAAACTGCTGATTCTCGATCGGGACGGGGTGATCAATTACGACTCCGACGCTTACATCAAGTCGGTGGAGGAGTGGATTCCACTCCCCGGTTCGATCGAAGCCATCGCGCAGTTGAGCAAGGCTGGCTGGACGGTGGCGGTTGCCACCAACCAGTCGGGCATCGCTCGCGGCTATTACGATCTCGCCACCCTCGACGCCATGCACGAGCGCTTGCGCTCACTGGTGGCCGAGCAGGGTGGTGAAGTCGGCCTGATCGTCTACTGCCCGCACGGGCCGGACGACGGCTGCGATTGCCGCAAACCCAAACCCGGGATGTTGAAAAGCATCGCCGCACATTACAACGTATCGCTGACTGATCTATGGTTTGTCGGCGATAGTCTCGGTGACCTGGAAGCCGCCAAAGCCGTCGATTCTCAGCCAGTTTTAGTTAAGACCGGGAAAGGCGAAAAGACTTTGGGCAAGACCCTACCGGCAGGCACTTTGATTTTCGACGATCTGGCGGCGATTGCCGCAGAACTTATCCACAATTAGAGCGCTTTCGACAGATCGGGAGTGCGCTTGAACAGTCGGGCAGTGCCCGTAACGGTAAACGTCGCCATGTCGATACTGCAGGCCATCAGAACATTTCTCTTTTACCTGCTGCTGGGCACCAGTTCCCTGCTGTGGTGCAGCCTGAGTTTTTTTATCGCGCCCTTTCTGCCGTTCAAGGCGCGCTATCGGTTCATCAACGTGTATTGGTGCCGATGCGCCTTGTGGCTGAGCAAGGTGTTCCTGGGCATTCGCTATGAAGTGAAGGGTGCCGAAAACGTTCCGGCACAGCCCTGCGTGATTCAGTCGAACCACCAGAGCACCTGGGAGACGTTCTTCCTCTCGGCCTATTTCGAGCCCTTGAGCCAGGTCCTCAAGCGCGAACTGCTCTACGTGCCTTTCTTCGGCTGGGCCATGGCCATGCTGCGCCCGATCGCCATCGACCGGGACAACCCGAAAGCGGCACTCAAGCACGTCGCCAAGAAAGGCGATGAATTGCTCAAGGATAACGTCTGGGTGCTGATTTTCCCCGAAGGCACGCGCGTTCCCTACGGCACCATCGGCAAATTCTCGCGAGGCGGTACGGCGTTGGCCGTTAATGCCGAGCTACCGGTGCTGCCGATTGCACACAACGCTGGCAAGTTCTGGCCAAAAAACGGTTGGGCGAAGAAGCAGGGTGTCATCACCGTGATCATCGGCGCGCCGATGTATGCCGAAGGAAGCGGACCACGCGCCATCGCCGATTTGAACGATCGGGTTCAGGCCTGGAACGAGCAGATGCAGCGGGAAATGGGCTCTCTGCCACCGACTCCACAAGCACCTGCTGCCAACGATCAGGTGGCTGTCTGAGGTTCTGTGGATAACCTGTGTACCGTTTGTGAGAAAAGTGCTGTTTTTTGATTCTAACTTGATGATTTATATAGATATTTCTTAAACCGTAAAAAAACCAAAAAACGTGCATAAGTTTTTTTTGGGCGCAAAAAAACCGGCTGATATAGCCGGTTTTTTTATGCCTGTAATGTGGGTGTTTCACACTTGCAGAGGATTTACTTTTTTCCACAAAAAAGGCCAACGCGCGACGTTGGCCTTTTTCGTTTGGCGATTGAACCGGGATCAGAAATCCAGGTTGGAAACCGCCAGGGCGTTGCTTTCGATGAAGTCACGGCGAGGCTCGACCGCATCACCCATCAGGGTGTTGAAGATCTGGTCCGCGCCAATGGCGTCCTCGATGGTTACTTTCAGCATCCGGCGAACGCTTGGGTCCATGGTGGTTTCCCACAGCTGGTCCGGGTTCATTTCACCCAGTCCTTTGTATCGCTGAATGGTGTGGCGCTTGGTGCTTTCAGCCATCAACCATTCCAGGGCTTCCTTGAACTCGGTGACCGCTTTCTTACGCTCGCCACGCTGGATGTACGCTCCATCGTCGAGCAGAGTGCTCAACTGAGCGCCCAGTGATACGACGGTCTTGTAGTCGTTGCTACCGAAGAAGTCACGGTTGAACGTGACGTAGTTCGACAGGCCGTGGGAGATCAGCTCGACCTCTGGCAGCCAGACATTACGCTCACGGTCTTCACGCAGGCTGGCCTTGTAGACCAGGCCAGACTTCTCGACGGTGCGCAGACGCACTTCATACTGGGCCAGCCAATCCTGCATCGCTGCGTGATCGGACAGTTGCTCCAGGCTCACGGCCGGCAGGTAGATGAAGTGCTCGGTCAGTTCCTGTGGGTACAGGCGCGACAGACGCTTGAGGGTCTTCATCACCAGGCGGAAGTCATTCACCAGGCGCTCAAGGGCTTCGCCGGAGATACCCGGTGCCTCTTCATTCAGGTGCAGGCTCGCATCTTCCAGGGCCGACTGCGTCATGTACTCTTCCATGGCGTCGTCGTCTTTGATGTATTGCTCTTGCTTGCCCTTCTTGACCTTGTACAGCGGTGGCTGGGCAATATAGATGTAGCCGCGCTCGATCAACTCTGGGAGCTGACGGAAGAAGAACGTCAGCAGCAGGGTACGAATGTGCGAACCGTCGACGTCAGCATCGGTCATGATGATGATGTTGTGATAACGCAACTTGTCGATGTTGTACTCTTCGCGACCGATGCCGCAGCCGAGCGCGGTGATCAAGGTGCCCACTTCCTGGGACGAGATCATCTTGTCGAAACGTGCCTTCTCGACGTTCAGGATCTTACCCTTGAGCGGGAGGATCGCCTGGGTCTTGCGGTTGCGTCCCTGCTTGGCGGAGCCGCCAGCAGAGTCACCTTCCACGAGGTACAGTTCGGAGAGGGCAGGGTCCTTTTCCTGGCAGTCAGCCAGTTTGCCCGGCAGGCCGGCGATGTCCAGCGCGCCTTTGCGGCGGGTCATCTCACGGGCCTTGCGCGCCGCTTCACGAGCACGTGCCGCGTCGATCATCTTGCCGACAACCAGCTTGGCTTCGTTCGGGTTTTCCAGCAGGAAGTCGGAGAAGTACTTGCCCATTTCCTGTTCGACCGCGGTCTTCACTTCGGAAGAAACCAGCTTGTCCTTGGTCTGGGAGCTGAACTTCGGATCCGGCACTTTTACCGAAATGATCGCGGTCAGGCCTTCACGGGCATCGTCACCGGTGGTCGCGACCTTGTGCTTCTTCGCCAGGCCTTCGGCTTCGATATACGTATTGAGGTTACGCGTCAGGGCGGAACGGAAACCCACCAGGTGAGTACCGCCATCGCGCTGCGGAATGTTGTTGGTGAAGCACAACAGGTTCTCGTTGAAGCTGTCGTTCCACTGCAGGGCGATTTCTACGCCGATGCCGTCTTCGCGCTGGATGTTGAAATGGAACACCTGGTTGACCGGGGTCTTGTTGGTGTTCAGGTATTCAACGAACGCGCGCAAGCCGCCTTCGTACTTGAACAGTTCTTCCTTGCCGCTGCGCTCATCCTTGAGGACGATGCCGACACCGGAGTTGAGGAAGGACAGTTCACGAATCCGCTTGGCCAGGATGTCCCAGCTGAAGTGGATGTTCTTGAAGGTTTCGCTGGAAGCCTTGAAGTGGATCTGGGTGCCGGTGGTTTCGCTGTCGCCAACGATCTTCATCGGTTCCTGCGGAACACCATGGACGTAGGTCTGTTCCCAGATCTTGCCGCTACGGCGAACGGTGAGGACGAGCTCTTCAGACAGTGCGTTCACTACCGACACGCCTACACCGTGCAGGCCGCCGGATACCTTGTAGGAGTTGTCATCGAACTTACCGCCGGCGTGCAGCACGGTCATGATGACCTCGGCTGCCGAAACGCCTTCTTCCTTGTGCACGTCTACCGGGATGCCACGACCGTTGTCTTTGACGGTGATGGATTCATCCGGGTGAATGATGATGCTGATGTCGTCGCAGTGGCCGGCGAGCGCTTCGTCGATCGAGTTATCGACCACCTCGAACACCATGTGGTGCAGACCGCTGCCATCGTCGGTGTCACCAATGTACATACCGGGACGTTTGCGTACGGCATCCAGGCCTTTCAGCACTTTAATGCTCGTTGAGTCGTACGTATTTTCTTCGCTCAATGCCTTCACTCCCGATGGTCGTGGGTCTGGGTGATACGGCCCTGTTCCACGTGGAACAGGGCGACTGGCGTTTCCGTCTGCCAGCCTTCCCTCAATAATTCGTGGTCTACACAGGTGATAAACACCTGGCAGCGTAAGTCTTCCAGCAAGCGGCAAAGCGCACGGCGATGCTGCTCGTCCAGTTCGGACGGCAAGTCATCCACCAGATAAATACACTGACCGCGTCGGGCCTGGCTGACCAGGTGACCTTGGGCAATCCGCAATGCGCAGACCACCAACTTTTGCTGTCCTCGGGACAGGATGTCCGCGGCATTGTGAGCGCCCAATCTGAGGCGCAAATCAGCTCGTTGCGGTCCTGCCTGGGTATGCCCCATCTGCTGATCCCGCTGAAGGGATCCGGCGAGCACAGCGCTCAGTTCACGGTCTTTGTCCCAGCCCCGGTAATAGCTGAGCGTTAGGCCCTCAAGCTCAACCAGTTCGCTCAAGGTCTGTTCAAACACCGGTTTCAAGGCTTTGATATAGGCGCGGCGGTATTCATCTATTTCAGCGCTGGCCTGGCACAGCTCCCTGTCCCAAACCGCTTGCGAAACGGCGTCAAGTGTACCATGCCGCAGCCAAGAGTTTCTCTGGCGCAGGGCCTTCTGCAGGCGTTGCCAGGTAGACATGAACCGAGGTTCCACGTGGAACACGCCCCAGTCGAGGAACTGTCGGCGAATCTTCGGCGCCCCCTCCAGCAAGCGGAAGCTGTCCGGGTTGATCAATTGCAGCGGCAGGATCTCGGCCAGTTGCGCCGCGCTACGCGCGTTCTGCCCGTCGATCCGGATCTGGAACTCCCCCTGGCGGTCCCGCGAAATGCCCAAGGCGCTGTGTCCGCCTTCGGCGAGTTCGACCTGGCCGAATACCGTGCACGCCAATTGTTCGTATTGAATGACAGGTAACAGGCGGGTGCTGCGAAACGAACGCGCGAGCCCCAGCAGATGAATGGCTTCCAGGACACTGGTTTTGCCGCTGCCGTTGGCGCCGTAAAGAATATTGATTCGGGGGGAGGGGGAGAAGGTCACCGGATGCAGATTGCGCACCGCGGTGACCGAGACGCGACTTAAGGACATCTAGCTTCTGCTGAACATGATTACAGACGCATCGGCATGACGACGTAGGCCGAGTCGTCGTTGTCGGACTCTTGTACCAGCGCACTGCTGTTGGAGTCGGACAGGATCAGGCGAACCTGCTCGGTGGTCATCACGCCCAATACGTCGAGCAAGTAGCTAACGTTAAAGCCGATTTCCAGGGAGCCGCCGTTGTACTCTACGCCAACTTCTTCTTCCGCTTCCTCCTGCTCCGGGTTGTTCGCCTGGATCTTCAGCTGACCAGGGGCCAGTTGCAGGCGGATGCCGCGGTATTTCTCGTTGGACAGGATCGCCGTGCGGCTGAATGCCTCGCGCAGCGCCTGACGATCACCCAACACCAGCTTGTCCCCGCCTTTTGGCAGAACACGCTCGTAGTCCGGGAATTTGCCGTCTACCAGTTTCGAGGTGAAGGTGAACTCACCGGTGGTTGCGCGAATGTGGTGCTGACCCAGGACGATGCTGACGATACCGTCCGGCTCGGTCAGCAAACGTGCCAGTTCAAGGATACCCTTGCGCGGCACAATCACCTGATGGCGGTCCGGCTGGCCGATATCAGCCTGCATCGAACACATCGCCAGGCGGTGACCATCGGTGGCCACGGCGCGAATAACGCCTGCCGAGACTTCCAGCAGCATGCCGTTGAGGTAGTACCGTACGTCCTGCTGGGCCATGGCGAAGCTGGTGCGTTCGATCAGGCGACGCAGTTTGGATTGTTCCAGGCTGCACGTCAGCGAACCCGGACCTTCTTCCACGGTAGGGAAATCGTTGGCTGGCAAGGTCGAGAGGGTGAAGCGGCTTCGACCGGCCTTCACTACCAGCTTCTGTTCATCGACCTTGATGTCGATCAGCGCGTCGTTCGGCAGGCTTTTGCAGATATCCATCAGTTTACGTGCAGGCACAGTGATGGAACCTGTTTCAGCAGGCTCTTCGAGCTGCACTCGACCAACCAGCTCGACTTCAAGGTCGGTACCGGTCAGCGACAATTGCTGGCCTTCGACAACCAGCAGCACGTTGGAGAGCACCGGCAAGGTCTGTCGGCGCTCGACGACGCCTGCGACCAGTTGCAGGGGTTTCAACAGGGCTTCGCGTTGAATGGTGAAATGCATGGTCTAGTCCCTTGCCTTAAAAGCTGCGCTGGTGTTCATCAAGTGGTCAGTGTACGCAGCAGGTTCTTGTAGTCCTCGCGGATGTCCGCGTCGGATTCCTTAAGTTCGTTGATCTTGCGGCAGGCGTGCAAAACAGTCGTGTGGTCACGCCCACCAAACACATCACCGATTTCCGGCAAGCTGTGGTTGGTCAGTTCCTTGGACAACGCCATGGCGACCTGACGTGGGCGGGCAACCGAACGTGAACGACGTTTGGACAGCAAATCCGAGATCTTGATCTTGTAGTACTCGGCGACGGTGCGCTGAATGTTATCCACAGAGACCAGTTTGTCTTGCAGCGCCAACAAATCCTTCAGGGACTCGCGGATCAGCTCAATGGTGATATCGCGACCCATGAAGTGCGAATGGGCGATCACGCGTTTGAGCGCACCTTCCAGTTCACGGACGTTGGAGCGAATGCGTTGGGCAATGAAGAACGCTGCATCGTGGGGCAGATCGACTTTGGCCTGGTCGGCTTTCTTCATCAGGATCGCGACACGGGTTTCCAGTTCCGGCGGCTCTACAGCCACCGTGAGGCCCCAGCCGAAGCGAGACTTCAGGCGCTCTTCAAGGCCTTCAATCTCTTTCGGGTAGCGGTCACTGGTAAGAATGACCTGCTGGCCACCTTCAAGCAGAGCGTTGAAGGTGTGGAAAAACTCTTCCTGGGAACGTTCCTTGCGGGCGAAGAATTGAATGTCATCGATGAGCAATGCATCCACCGAACGGTAGAAGCGCTTGAATTCATTGATCGCGTTCAACTGCAGAGCCTTGACCATGTCGGCCACGAAGCGCTCGGAATGCAGGTACACGACCTTGGCGTTCGGATTCTTCTTTAATAGGTGGTTACCCACAGCGTGCATCAAGTGGGTTTTACCCAAGCCTACACCGCCATAAAGGAACAACGGGTTGTAACCGTGCTTGGGGTTGTCCGCCACTTGCCAGGCTGCGGCCCGGGCCAGTTGGTTGGACTTACCCTCAACAAAGTTCTCGAAGGTAAAGGTGCGGTTCAGGTAGCTGGTGTGCTTGAGCGCGCCTTCAACCTGGACGGTACGTTGCTCGGCGCGAACCGGAGCCTGTTGCGAACTGGCGCCGGCCATGGGGTCGAAGCTGTCACGCGAAGGTTCTTGCTCGCTGACTTCAGCGGGCTTGGGCGTCGAACGCTTGTTCGATGGTGCAGGAGGTGGCACAGCTGCAGGCGCGGCAGCAGCCTGAACCTGGGAGGCCGCCGCTGCGGCCAGTGGCGCATTCGGCGCAGCGCGCGGAGCGGAACTGCGTTTGCTGCCTATTAATAAGGAAAGCGCAGGCGCCATACCGTTGCCGTGCTCGTCGAGCAATTCCAGGACGCGACTCAGGTATTTCTCGTTGACCCAGTCCAGGACGAAACGGTTGGGTGCATAGACACGCAACTCGTCGCCTTCGGCTTCGACCTGTAGTGGACGGATCCAAGTGTTGAATTGTTGGGCAGGCAGCTCATCGCGCAAAAGCTCCACGCACTGCTGCCAAAGTTCCACTGACACGGAGATCCCCTAAGTTGAAAGCCGGTGAGGCAAAAACAAGCGGCCATTGTAACGGCCAGACGCCGACTTATCCACACGTAGGTGAGTCGTGCACCGAGAAGAATCAAGGTTCCATACGGTAAAAAGACGACCAATGGTCTGTGCATAAGGTCTGTGGATAACCCCCTCTAAGCTCATTGCACAAGTGGGGGCGAAACTCGGTGGATAACCTGCCTGTGGATAAGGCTGCCTTTCACACACAGGTTTTCCGACAGTGCAGCACAGGCTGAACACGGTTTTCCACTGTAGTTGTCATTCTCTGTACAGCGTGTAAGACAAGGGCTTAAGGCAGTTATCCACAGATGAGGGTCGCCCTAGCCTTTATAAGCTTTACAGAAAAGCTTTAAATACTTTCCTTCTTTATTTTTATGTTTGTCGAAGGATCAGGGTCGGAGAAAACCTCTGGAGATCTATTTATAAGGAAACGTTGGTTGGAAATTGACCTAGAGGCTTGCTTTCTCTAGAATCCCCGGTCTCTTAAAACGGGGGCCATTCCGGCCCGTTGTGGACGAACCAGGTAACACGACAATGAAACGTACTTTCCAACCAAGCACTATCAAACGCGCTCGTACCCACGGTTTCCGTGCTCGCATGGCTACCAAGAACGGCCGTGCCGTTCTGTCGCGTCGTCGCGCCAAAGGTCGTGCGCGTCTGGCAGTTTGATAAGCCGGCACTGGAGGTGAGTCAGGACTTCAGTCGGGAAAAGCGTCTGCTTACTCCCCGGCATTTCAAGGCAGTCTTTGACTCCCCTACCGGCAAGGTACCGGGGAAAAATCTCCTGCTCCTTGCGCGCAACAACGATCTTGATCACCCCCGTCTCGGGCTGGTTATCGGGAAAAAGAGCGTAAAGCTCTCCGTCGAGCGCAATCGCCTCAAACGTCTGATGCGCGAATCGTTTCGCCTGAACCAGGATTTGCTGGTCGGCTGGGACATCGTTATCGTCGCGCGCAAAGGTTTGGGTGACGTAGAAAACCCCGAATTGATTCAGCATTTCGGCAAACTCTGGAAGCGTCTGGCACGCAGCACGCCGGTACCAGCAGTCAAAACCGAAACTGTAGGGGTAGACAGTCCAGATGCGTAAACTGGCACTCGTTCCGATCCAGTTTTATCGCTACGCCATTAGTCCCCTAATGGCCAGTCACTGTCGTTTCTACCCCAGTTGTTCCTGCTACGCGTTAGAAGCCATTGAAAATCATGGCCTTCTGCGCGGTGGCTGGCTGACCTTTCGTCGTTTAGGTCGCTGTCATCCGTGGAATCCCGGTGGTTATGACCCGGTTCCATCTATCCCTACCTCCCGTTCTTCTTCGATGGCCGAGTAATCATGGATATCAAACGCACGATCCTGATCGTCGCCCTGGCAATCGTGTCCTACGTTATGGTTCTTAAATGGAACCAGGACTATGGCCAAGCTGCCTTGCCGACTCAGAATGTTGCTTCCAGTACGACCGCACCGGGCCTCCCGGATACGGCCACTGGCAATAAAGCGTCCGTCAGTGACGACATTCCACACGCCGCAAACGATACCAGCGCACCTGCCGAAACTCCGGTTGCTGCAAGCACCGACCTCATCCAGATCAAAACGGATGTGCTCGATCTGGCCATCGATCCACAAGGTGGTGATGTCGCCCAACTGAGATTGCCGCTGTATCCACGTCGCCAGGACCATCCGGAAATTCCATTCCAGCTGTTCGACAACGGCAACGAGCGGACTTATCTGGCGCAAAGTGGCCTGATTGGCAGCAACGGCCCGGATGCAAGTCCTGCCGGTCGTCCGGTTTACTCGGCGGAGAAGAAGGTTTATCAACTGGCTGATGGCCAGGACCAACTGGTCGTGGACCTGAAGTTCAGCAAGGACGGCGTCAACTACATCAAGCGTTTCACCCTGAAACGCGGCCTGTATGACGTAACCGTTTCCTACCTGATCGACAACCAGAGCGCACAGCCCTGGTCCGGTGCAATGTTTGCGCAATTGAAGCGTGACGCCAGCTCCGATCCATCTTCCAGCACCGCCACTGGCACCGCGACTTATCTGGGCGCTGCCCTGTGGACAAGTAACGAGCCGTACAAAAAAGTGTCGATGAGCGACATGGATAAGGCTCAGCTGAAAGAAACCGTCACCGGTGGTTGGGTTGCCTGGTTGCAACACTACTTCGTGACCGCGTGGATTCCGGCGAAGGGCGAAAACAACGTCGTCCAGACCCGTAAAGACAGCAAAGGCAACTACATCATCGGTTACACCGGTCCTTCGTTGACCGTTGCTCCGGGTGCCAAGGCTGAAACCAGCGCTGTGCTGTACGCCGGTCCGAAAAGCCAGGCTGTCCTGAAAGAGTTGTCCCCAGGCCTGGAACTGACCGTCGACTACGGCATCCTGTGGTTTATCGCGCAACCGATCTTCTGGCTGCTGCAACACATCCACGCGATTGTGGGTAACTGGGGCTGGTCGATCATCTTCCTGACCATGCTGATCAAGGGGATCTTCTTCCCTCTGTCGGCTGCCAGCTACAAATCCATGGCGCGCATGCGTGCAGTAGCACCGAAACTGGCTGCACTGAAAGAGCAACATGGCGATGACCGGCAGAAAATGTCGCAAGCCATGATGGAGCTGTACAAGAAAGAGAAGATCAATCCGCTGGGTGGTTGCTTGCCAATCCTCGTGCAGATGCCGGTATTCCTTTCGCTGTACTGGGTTCTGCTGGAAAGCGTTGAAATGCGCCAGGCGCCGTTCATGCTGTGGATTACCGACCTGTCGATCAAGGATCCGTTCTTCATTCTGCCGATCATCATGGGTGCAACCATGTTCATCCAGCAGCAGTTGAACCCGACTCCACCGGATCCGATGCAGGCCAAGGTGATGAAGCTGATGCCAATCATCTTCACCTTCTTCTTCCTGTGGTTCCCGGCCGGTCTGGTACTGTACTGGGTAGTGAACAACTGCCTGTCGATCGCCCAACAGTGGTACATCACTCGTAAGATCGAAGCAGCTGCCAAAGCGACTGCCTGACTTACACTGTGGGTAACCACTCAAAACGCCCCCTAGTGGGGCGTTTTGCTATCTGTCACTTTTGTCTGGATACCGGTTTATGAGCGCTCCTCGTGAAACCATTGCCGCCGTCGCCACCGCTCAAGGTCGGGGTGGTGTAGGCATCGTTCGTATTTCCGGGCCGTTGGCCAGCGTTGCGGCCGTGGCCTTTAGCGGTCGTGTACTCAAACCGCGATTCGCTCACTATGGACCGTTTCTTGGTGAAAACGACGAAGTGCTCGATCAGGGCATCGCGTTGTATTTTCCAGGACCGAACTCTTTCACTGGCGAAGATGTATTGGAGTTACAGGGGCACGGAGGCCCGGTTGTCCTGGATATGCTGCTTCAACGCTGTCTTGAACTCGGCTGTCGTCTGGCCCGACCGGGAGAATTCAGCGAACGTGCGTTCCTGAACGATAAGCTCGACTTGGCCCAGGCCGAAGCCATCGCCGACCTGATCGAAGCCAGTTCTGCACAGGCGGCTCGCAACGCATTGCGCTCCCTGCAAGGCGCCTTTTCGGCTCGTGTGCATAACCTCACGGAACAACTCATCGGGTTGCGTATTTATGTCGAAGCGGCGATCGATTTTCCGGAAGAGGAAATCGACTTCCTGGCCGACGGCCACGTACTGGGCATGCTCGACAAAGTGCGCGATGAGTTATCCACCGTGATGCGGGAGGCCGGACAGGGCGCCTTGCTGCGCGACGGCATGACCGTGGTCATCGCCGGTCGTCCGAATGCGGGTAAGTCCAGCCTGCTCAATGTGCTGGCCGGCCGTGAAGCGGCCATCGTCACCGAGATCGCCGGCACCACGCGGGACGTCCTTCGCGAACATATCCACATCGATGGCATGCCGCTGCACGTGGTGGATACTGCCGGGTTGCGCGATACCGATGACCATGTGGAAAAAATTGGGGTGGAGCGGGCATTGAAAGCCATCGGCGAGGCCGATCGGGTGCTGCTCGTTGTCGATGCAACCGCGCCGGAAGCGCTCGATCCTTTCGCACTATGGCCTGAGTTCCTTGAAACCCGCCCCGATCCGGCGAAAGTCACGTTGATCCGCAACAAAGCCGACCTTACAGGCGAGGCCATGGCCCTGGAAGTCAGCGATGACGGACACGTCACCATTAGCCTCAGCGCCAAGTCTGCAGGTGTTGGCCTGGAGTTGCTGCGCGACCACCTGAAGGCTTGCATGGGCTACGAACAGACCTCGGAAAGCAGTTTCAGTGCTCGCAGGCGCCACCTGGAAGCATTGCGTCATGCCAGTGCATCCCTTGAGCACGGCCGCGCGCAATTGACCCTGGCGGGTGCCGGCGAATTACTTGCCGAGGATTTGCGCCAGGCTCAGCAGTCGCTGGGAGAAATCACCGGTGCATTCAGCTCCGATGACCTGTTGGGACGAATTTTTTCCAGCTTCTGCATCGGTAAATAGTCTTTCTGTTATCTACAGGCAGGCCGTCCTGGCCTGTCTGCCCCCTCCATTTTCAAAACCATCCCCTCCAGTGCCGAGCAGATTTTTCTGCTTGAGCGGTTTTTCCTTGCCCGAATTTCCTTCGATCGACGCTTTTCTGTGGATTAAGCCCTGTTAATAACCGCGGCTAAGGGCAGTTGATAACAGGGCCTCAAAACTGAAGATAACCGCCCCTGTGGATAAGCGCCCCATTCATCCACAGGCTTAAACCGGTTATCCAAGGGCCTCATTGGCACATGACCACAGGGTTTTGAAACTCTGTACACAAGGTATTTATTGGGCTGTAGCAATCTATCCACAGAAAGGTCGGTCAGTAGAAATAAACATAAAAACAAAGATTTAATAAATTTCTCTCTTTTTAATTTCTATAACCGCCACTTTTCCACAGCTGGTTAAATTTTGTGCAAAGGGTTCTTTAGGAAGGGCGAAGTCCCTATACTTGTCGACCAGGTCCGAAAACCTGAGCTCAAACTATTCCTGAATTACCTACTTAAGCAGGCACGAGGTGCGTGGTGGATTTCCCTTCCCGTTTTGAAGTGATCGTCATCGGCGGCGGTCATGCCGGTACCGAGGCAGCACTGGCCTCAGCACGTATGGGGGTCAAGACCCTATTGCTGACGCATAACGTGGAAACCCTCGGTGCCATGAGTTGCAACCCGGCCATTGGCGGGATAGGCAAAAGCCATCTGGTGAAGGAAATCGACGCCCTCGGCGGTGCGATGGCCATTGCTACCGATAAGGGCGGCATCCAGTTTCGCGTGTTGAATAGCCGCAAAGGCCCAGCCGTACGTGCAACCCGCGCTCAGGCGGATCGGGTTCTGTACAAGGCGGCCGTACGCGAAATCCTGGAAAACCAGCCGAACCTGTGGATATTTCAACAGGCAGCTGATGACTTGATCGTCGAGCAAGAACAAGTCCGTGGTGTTGTCACCCAAATGGGCCTGCGTTTCCTCGCCGATTCGGTCGTCTTGACCACAGGTACCTTCCTTGGCGGACTTATCCACATCGGTTTGCAGAATTTCTCCGGCGGTCGCGCTGGTGATCCGCCATCGATTGCGCTAGCTCAGCGTCTTCGGGAATTGCCACTGCGTGTTGGTCGCCTGAAAACCGGAACACCGCCGCGTATCGACGCACGGTCCGTGGATTTTTCCGTGATGACCGAGCAAGCAGGCGATACGCCGATTCCGGTGATGTCGTTCATGGGGTCCAAAGAGCAGCATCCGCGACAGGTCAGTTGCTGGATTACCCACACCAATGCACGCACTCACGAAATCATTGCCGCGAACCTCGACCGTTCGCCGATGTATTCCGCTGCTGGTGAGATCGAAGGTATCGGCCCGCGTTATTGCCCGTCGATCGAAGACAAGATCCATCGGTTTGCTGACAAGCAGAGCCATCAGGTCTTCATCGAACCGGAAGGCTTGACGACAAACGAGCTGTACCCGAACGGAATTTCCACTTCCTTGCCGTTCGATGTGCAATTGCAGATCGTGCAATCGATCCGCGGCATGGAAAACGCACACATCGTGCGTCCGGGCTACGCGATCGAATACGACTATTTCGACCCGCGTGACCTGAAGTACAGCCTGGAAACCAAAGTCATCGGTGGTCTGTTTTTTGCCGGGCAAATCAATGGCACCACCGGTTACGAAGAAGCCGGCGCCCAGGGTTTGCTGGCCGGGACCAACGCCGCACTGCGTGCCCAAGGAAAAGATGCCTGGTGCCCGCGTCGAGACGAAGCCTACATCGGCGTATTGGTCGACGACCTGATTACGCTCGGGACCCAGGAGCCGTACCGGATGTTTACCTCCCGTGCCGAATATCGCCTGATCCTGCGTGAAGACAACGCTGACCTGCGCTTGACCGAAAAAGGCCGCGAATTGGGTCTTGTCGATGACGTGCGTTGGGCAGCGTTCTGCAAAAAACGCGAAAGCATCGAGCTGGAAGAGCAGCGTCTGAAAAGCACCTGGGTACGGCCGGGCACCGAACAGGGCGATGCGATTGCCGAAAAATTCGGTACGCCACTGACCCACGAATACAACTTGCTCAATCTGCTGAGCCGTCCGGAAATCGACTACGCTGGTCTGATCGCCGTGACCGGTGGGGGCGCAGAAGATCCACAGGTTGCCGAGCAGGTCGAAATCAAGACCAAGTACGCGGGTTACATCGACCGCCAGCAGGATGAAATCGCGCGTTTGCGGGCCAGCGAAGACACCAAACTGCCTGTGGATATCGATTACACGAACATTTCCGGTCTGTCCAAAGAGATCCAGAGCAAGCTCGGCGCGACCCGTCCAGAGACATTGGGTCAGGCGTCGCGCATCCCGGGCGTGACACCAGCAGCCATTTCCCTGTTGATGATTCATCTGAAAAAACGCGGCGCGGGCCGTCAGTTGGAGCAAAGCGCTTGAGTTCGTTGGTCACCCCGCAACACGCAGAAGAGTTATCCACAGGCGCTCGTCAGCTCGGTGTCGCCCTGACCGAAACCCAGCATGCACAGCTGCTGGGTTATCTGGCCCTGTTGATAAAATGGAACAAGGCCTACAACCTCACCGCGGTCCGCGATCCTGACGAAATGGTGTCCCGTCATTTGCTCGATAGTCTGAGCGTGATGTCGTTCGTCGAAAACGGTCGCTGGCTCGACGTTGGAAGCGGTGGCGGTATGCCGGGCATTCCCCTGGCCATCCTCTTTCCCGAGTCACAAGTGACCTGCCTGGACAGCAACGGCAAGAAAACCCGCTTCCTGACCCAGGTCAAACTCGAGCTGAAACTGGATAACCTGCAAGTTATCCACAGTCGCGTCGAAGCGTTCCAGCCTGCACAACCCTTCAACGGGATCATCTCCCGGGCCTTCAGCAGCATGGAAAACTTCAGCAACTGGACGCGCCACCTCGGTGACACCGATACACGCTGGCTGGCAATGAAGGGCGTTCATCCCGCCGATGAGCTGGTAGCATTGCCGACAGACTTCCACCTCGATAGCGAACACGCCCTGGCCGTTCCTGGTTGCCAAGGCCAACGCCATCTGCTGATACTGCGCCGCACGGCATGATTGGGAACACAAGCAAGAATGGCTAAGGTATTCGCGATAGCGAACCAAAAGGGTGGTGTGGGCAAGACCACCACCTGTATCAACCTCGCAGCATCCCTGGTCGCAACCAAGCGTCGGGTATTGCTGATCGATCTCGATCCACAGGGCAACGCCACCATGGGTAGCGGTGTGGATAAACACGGCCTGGAAAACTCGGTCTATGACCTGTTGATCGGGGAATGCGACCTGGCCCAGGCCATGCATTTCTCCGAGCACGGCGGTTACCAGCTGTTGCCGGCCAACCGGGACCTGACCGCGGCCGAAGTGGTTCTGCTGGAAATGCAGATGAAGGAGAGCCGCCTGCGCAGTGCGTTGGCGCCGATCCGCGAAAACTACGATTACATTTTGATCGACTGCCCGCCGTCACTCTCGATGCTGACCTTGAACGCACTGGTAGCCGCCGACGGGGTGATTATCCCCATGCAGTGTGAGTACTTCGCACTCGAAGGCTTGAGCGACCTTGTGGATAACATCAAGCGCATCGCCGAGCTGCTCAATCCGAACCTCAAGGTTGAAGGCCTGTTGCGTACGATGTACGACCCGCGCCTGAGCCTGATGAACGATGTATCGGCCCAGCTCAAGGAACACTTCGGCGATCAGCTGTACGACACGGTCATTCCGCGCAACATTCGCCTGGCGGAAGCGCCGAGCTACGGCATGCCGGCCCTGGCGTACGACAAATCATCGCGCGGTGCCGTGGCCTATTTGGCCCTGGCGGGCGAAATGGTCCGTCGCCAACGCAAAAACTCACGCATCGCCGCTGCTCAGGCAACTTAAGGAATCCCCATGGCCGTCAAGAAACGAGGTCTCGGACGTGGACTGGATGCACTGCTGAGTGGTCCGAGTGTCAGCGCGCTGGAAGAACAGGCGGTGCAGGCCGATCAGCGAGAGCTGCAGCACCTGCCGCTGGATCTGCTGCAGCGCGGCAAGTACCAGCCGCGTCGCGATATGGATCCCCAGGCGCTCGAAGAGCTGGCGCAATCGATCAAGGCACAAGGCGTGATGCAGCCGATCGTTGTGCGGCCGATCGGTAGTGGTCGCTACGAAATCATTGCCGGGGAACGCCGCTGGCGTGCCAGCCAGCAAGCTGGCCAGGAAACTATCCCGGCGATGGTGCGTGATGTACCGGATGAAACCGCGATCGCCATTGCGCTGATCGAGAACATCCAGCGCGAAGACCTCAATCCGATCGAAGAAGCGGTGGCCTTGCAGCGCCTGCAGACCGAATTCCAGCTGACCCAGCAACAAGTCGCCGAAGCCGTGGGCAAGTCCCGGGTAACCGTGGCCAACCTGCTACGCTTGATTTCGCTGCCGGAAGTCATCAAGACCATGCTGTCCCACGGTGACCTGGAAATGGGTCATGCGCGTGCATTGCTCGGTTTGCCGGATAATCAGCAGGTTGAAGGGGCGCGACATGTTGTCGCACGCGGACTGACCGTGCGCCAGACTGAAGCACTGGTTCGCCAGTGGTTGAGTGGCAAACCGGAGCCCGTGGAACCCTCGAAACCGGACCCGGATATTGCTCGCCTGGAACAGCGCCTGGCCGAGCGCCTAGGCTCTGCGGTGCAGATCCGCCACGGGAAGAAGGGTAAAGGACAACTGGTTATCGGCTACAACTCTTTGGATGAACTTCAGGGTGTGCTCGCACACATTCGCTGAAACAATTCCTTATGTAGCGCGCAGTCGGAAATCACTACCTGACAGTTGAATAGGGGCAGAACCGCCCCTATACTCTGCGCGCATTTTGTCGGCACAAATTATGCCAAGTTATTGAATTCTGGCAGCCGACCATTGGAGAGCAATAGTGATGGAAACCCGCACGCCAAACCGCTTGCCCTTCCATCGCCTGGCAGTTTTTCCGGTGTTAATGGCTCAATTTGTCGTTTTGCTGATTGCTGCTTTGGCGCTCTGGCAATGGCATGGAGTCGTTGCCGGGTACTCGGGACTTTGCGGAGGCCTGATAGCCTTGCTGCCCAATGTTTATTTTGCTCACAGGGCATTTCGGTTTTCCGGCGCCCGAGCAGCCCAGTCCATCGTCCGGTCTTTTTATGCCGGCGAGGCAGGCAAACTGATTTTGACGGCAGTGCTGTTTGCACTGGTGTTCGCAGGTGTGAAGCCACTGGCACCGATTGCAGTATTCGGTGTCTTCGTGCTGACTCAGTCAGTCAGCTGGTTCGCTCCCCTGCTGATGAGAACAAGACTTTCGAGACCTTAGGGCGTTTGAGGCAACCATGGCAGAAACAACCGCTTCGGGCTATATCCAGCACCACTTGCAGAACCTGACCTTCGGTCAGCACCCTACCGGCGGCTGGGGCTTTGCCCACACCGCAGCAGAAGCCAAGGAAATGGGCTTCTGGGCTTTCCACGTCGATACCCTCGGCTGGTCGGTCGCATTGGGTCTGATCTTCGTTCTTCTTTTCCGCATGGCGGCAAAGAAAGCGACTTCCGGGCAACCAGGTGCTTTGCAGAACTTCGTTGAAGTATTGGTCGAATTCGTCGATGGCAGCGTGAAAGACAGCTTCCATGGCCGTAGCCCGGTGATTGCACCGCTGGCACTGACCATCTTCGTCTGGGTGTTCCTGATGAACGCCGTCGACCTGGTACCGGTCGACTGGATTCCTCAGCTGGCCATCCTGATCTCCGGCGACTCCCACATCCCGTTCCGCGCCGTGTCGACGACCGACCCGAACGCGACCCTGGGCATGGCGTTCTCGGTTTTCGCACTGATCATTTTCTATAGCATCAAGGTCAAGGGCCTCGGCGGTTTCATCGGCGAGCTGACCCTGCACCCGTTCGGCAGCAAGAACATCTTCGTTCAGGCCCTGCTGATCCCGGTGAACTTCCTGCTGGAATTCGTGACCCTGATCGCCAAGCCGATCTCCCTGGCCCTGCGTCTGTTCGGCAACATGTATGCCGGCGAGCTGGTGTTCATTCTGATCGCTGTGATGTTCGGCAGCGGCCTGCTCTGGCTTAGTGGCCTGGGCGTTGTTCTGCAGTGGGCGTGGGCTGTGTTCCACATCCTGATCATCACCCTGCAGGCGTTCATCTTCATGATGCTGACCATTGTTTACCTGTCGATGGCGCACGAAGAAAACCATTAAGACCAGTCTCGACTAGTCTGATGTCCCTCCCGGTCAAACGGGAGGGTGCTCCTCACGGGGCATCTGAAACGATTTGTTTTACCGCTTTAAATTAAAAAAACCTAAACCATACGACGTAAAAGTCGGGAGGAAAGATGGAAACTGTAGTTGGTCTAACCGCTATCGCTGTTGCACTGTTGATCGGCCTGGGCGCACTGGGTACCGCAATTGGTTTCGGCCTGTTGGGTGGCAAGTTCCTGGAAGGCGCAGCGCGTCAGCCAGAAATGGTTCCAATGCTGCAAGTTAAAATGTTCATCGTTGCCGGTCTGCTCGACGCCGTAACCATGATCGGTGTTGGTATCGCTCTGTTCTTCACCTTTGCGAACCCGTTCGTTGGTCAGATCGCTGGCTAATTACTCGGATAATCCGGGTAATTTGGTGTGATGGACAACGTAACTGCGAGGTGTTGGCGTGAACATTAATGCGACCCTGATTGGCCAGTCCGTTGCGTTCCTGATTTTTGTACTGTTCTGCATGAAGTTCGTATGGCCTCCGGTCATTGCGGCATTGCACGAACGTCAAAAGAAGATCGCTGATGGTCTGGACGCTGCCAGCCGTGCAGCTCGCGACCTGGAGTTGGCCCAAGAGAAAGCGGGTCAGCAACTGCGCGAAGCGAAAGCTCAGGCAGCTGAAATCATCGAGCAAGCCAAGAAACGCGGTAATCAGATTGTTGAAGAGGCTGTTGAAAAAGCCCGTATCGACGCTGACCGTGTGAAGGTTCAGGCTCAGGCCGAGATCGAACAGGAACTGAACAGTGTCAAAGACGCGCTGCGTGCCCAAGTGGGCTTGCTGGCAGTCGGCGGCGCCGAGAAGATCCTGGGTGCCACAATCGATCAAAACGCGCACGCAGAGCTGGTTAACCAACTGGCTGCTGAAATCTAAGCGAGGGCGATCATGGCAGAACTGACCACGTTGGCCCGACCTTACGCTAAGGCGGCCTTCGAGCACGCTCAGGCCCACCAGCAACTGGCCAATTGGTCAGCCATGCTCGGCCTGGCAGCAGCGGTATCGCAAGACGATACCCTGCAGCGCGTGCTCAAGGCCCCGCGACTGACGAGCGCAGAAAAGGCCGCCACGTTCATTGACGTGTGCGGCGACAAGTTCGATGCCAAGGCACAGAATTTCATCAACGTCGTTGCCGAAAACGACCGTCTCCCGCTGTTGCCGGAGATTTCCGCTCTGTTCGACCTGTACAAGGCCGAGCAAGAGAAGTCGGTAGACGTTGAAGTGACCAGTGCATTTGCATTGAACCAAGAACAGCAAGACAAACTCGCCAAGGTTCTCAGTGCACGACTCAACCGGGAAGTGCGCCTGCAAGTTGCGGAGGATGCCGCCCTGATAGGTGGTGTCGTAATCCGCGCCGGCGACCTGGTTATCGATGGCTCGATTCGCGGCAAAATCGCGAAACTTGCCGAAGCATTGAAATCTTGAGTTTGAAGGGGCAGCAGAGCAATGCAGCAACTCAATCCTTCCGAAATAAGTGAAATTATCAAGGGCCGCATCGACAAGCTCGATGTGACCTCCCAAGCCCGTAACGAAGGCACTGTCGTCAGCGTATCTGACGGCATCGTGCGGATTCACGGTCTGGCCGACGTCATGTACGGCGAGATGATCGAGTTTCCGGGCGGCGTCTACGGTATGGCCCTCAACCTGGAGCAAGACTCCGTAGGTGCCGTTGTTTTGGGCGCATACCAGTCTCTGGCTGAAGGCATGAGCGCCAAGTGCACCGGCCGCATCCTCGAAGTTCCAGTTGGTAAGGAACTGCTGGGTCGCGTAGTCGACGCACTGGGTAACCCTGTTGACGGCAAAGGTCCACTGGGCAACACCGAGACCGACGCGGTCGAGAAAGTTGCTCCAGGCGTGATCTGGCGTAAGTCGGTAGACCAGCCTGTACAGACTGGCTACAAGGCTGTCGATGCCATGATCCCTGTCGGCCGTGGCCAGCGTGAGCTGATCATCGGTGACCGTCAGATCGGTAAAACCGCTCTGGCGATCGACGCGATCATCAACCAGAAGAACAGCGGCATTTTCTGCGTATACGTAGCCATTGGTCAGAAACAATCGACCATCGCCAACGTGGTTCGCAAGCTGGAAGAAAACGGCGCCCTGGCCAACACGATCATCGTGGCTGCCAGTGCTTCGGAATCTCCTGCGCTGCAATTCCTGGCACCGTACTCCGGTTGCACCATGGGTGAATTCTTCCGCGACCGCGGTGAAGACGCGCTGATCGTTTATGACGATCTGTCCAAGCAAGCAGTGGCTTACCGCCAGATTTCCCTGCTGCTGCGCCGTCCACCAGGCCGTGAAGCTTACCCAGGCGACGTGTTCTATCTCCACTCCCGTCTGCTGGAGCGCGCATCCCGCGTTTCGGAAGAGTACGTAGAGAAGTTCACCAACGGCGCAGTGACCGGCAAAACCGGTTCCCTGACCGCACTGCCGATCATCGAAACCCAGGCTGGCGACGTTTCCGCGTTCGTTCCGACCAACGTGATTTCCATCACCGACGGTCAGATCTTCCTGGAATCGGCCATGTTCAACTCGGGCATCCGCCCTGCAGTGAACGCCGGTGTTTCGGTATCCCGTGTGGGTGGTGCCGCTCAGACCAAGATCATCAAGAAGCTGTCCGGTGGTATCCGTACCGCTCTGGCTCAGTACCGTGAACTGGCGGCATTCGCCCAGTTCGCTTCTGACCTGGACGAAGCGACCCGTAAGCAACTTGAGCATGGTCAGCGCGTTACCGAGCTGATGAAGCAGAAGCAATACGCCCCAATGTCGATCGCTGACATGGCGTTGTCGCTGTATGCCGCTGAGCGTGGGTTCCTGACTGACGTCGAAATCGCCAAGGTCGGCAGCTTTGAACAAGCGCTGATTGCTTACTTCAACCGCGATCACGCCGAATTGATGGCGAAGATCAACGTGAAGGGTGACTTCAATGACGATATCGACGCTGGCATGAAAGCCGGTATCGAGAAGTTCAAGGCCACCCAAACCTGGTAAGCCGCAGCGGGAGCCGCAAGGCTCCCGCTTGCTAACCTGATAGGTGTTACATGGCAGGCGCAAAAGAGATTCGCAGTAAGATTGCGAGCATCAAAAGCACGCAAAAAATTACCAGCGCCATGGAAAAAGTGGCGGTCAGCAAAATGCGCAAGGCACAAATGCGCATGGCTGCTAGCCGTCCTTATGCGGAGCGCATCCGCCAGGTTATTGGGCATCTGGCCAACGCCAACCCGGAATACCGCCACCCGTTCATGATCGACCGCGAAATCAAGCGTGTTGGTTATGTCGTAGTGAGCAGTGACCGTGGTCTGTGCGGTGGCTTGAACACCAACCTGTTCAAGGCCCTGGTCAAGGACATGGCGGTAAACCGCGAGAAAGGCGTCGAGATTGATCTGTGTGTAGTGGGTAGCAAGGGTGCGGCCTTTTTCCGCAACTTCGGCGGCAACGTCGTAGCAGCTATCAGCCACCTGGGTGAAGAGCCGTCGATCAACGACTTGATCGGTAGCGTCAAAGTGATGCTGGATGCCTACCTGGACGGCCGTATTGACCGCCTGTCCGTGGTTTCCAACAAGTTCATCAACACCATGACGCAACAGCCTACCGTGGAGCAATTGATTCCACTGGTGGCAACCCCGGATCAGGACCTCAAGCACCACTGGGACTATCTCTACGAACCGGATGCCAAAGAGCTGCTTGACGGCTTGATGGTCCGCTACGTTGAGTCGCAAGTCTACCAGGCGGTGGTCGAGAACAACGCGGCTGAACAAGCTGCGCGGATGATCGCGATGAAGAACGCTACCGACAACGCCGGTGATTTGATCAGCGATTTGCAGCTGGTCTACAACAAGGCGCGTCAGGCTGCGATCACCCAAGAGATCTCGGAAATCGTCGGCGGCGCTGCCGCGGTTTAACGGTTCAAATATTCAGAGGATCCAGCTATGAGTAGCGGACGTATCGTTCAAATCATCGGCGCCGTTATCGACGTGGAATTTCCACGCGACAGCGTACCGAGCATCTACAACGCGCTGAAAGTAGTGAGCGCGGCTGAAACCACCCTGGAAGTTCAGCAGCAGCTGGGCGACGGCGTGGTTCGTACCATTGCGATGGGTTCCACCGAGGGCTTGAAGCGCGGTCTGGAAGTGACCGACTCTGGCGCAGCCATCTCCGTACCGGTCGGTAAAGCGACCCTGGGCCGGATCATGGACGTACTGGGCAACCCGATCGACGAAGCTGGCCCAATCGCCACCGACGAGCGTTGGGGTATCCACCGTGCAGCGCCTTCGTTCGCTGAACAAGCAGGCGGCAACGACCTGCTGGAAACCGGCATCAAGGTTATCGACCTGGTTTGCCCGTTCGCCAAGGGTGGTAAAGTTGGTCTGTTCGGTGGTGCCGGTGTAGGCAAAACCGTAAACATGATGGAACTGATCCGTAACATCGCCATCGAGCACAGCGGTTATTCCGTGTTCGCCGGTGTGGGTGAGCGTACTCGTGAGGGTAACGACTTCTACCACGAGATGAAGGACTCCAACGTTCTGGACAAAGTGGCACTGGTTTACGGTCAGATGAACGAGCCGCCGGGTAACCGTCTGCGCGTAGCACTGACCGGCCTGACCATGGCCGAGAAGTTCCGTGACGAAGGTAACGACGTTCTGCTGTTCGTCGACAACATCTATCGTTACACCCTGGCCGGTACTGAAGTATCCGCACTGCTGGGCCGTATGCCTTCGGCAGTAGGTTACCAGCCGACCCTGGCTGAAGAGATGGGCGTTCTGCAAGAACGTATCACTTCGACCAAGGAAGGTTCGATCACTTCGATCCAAGCGGTATACGTACCTGCGGACGACTTGACCGACCCGTCGCCAGCGACCACCTTCGCCCACTTGGACGCCACCGTCGTTCTGTCCCGTGACATCGCTTCCCTGGGTATCTACCCAGCGGTAGACCCACTGGACTCGACTTCGCGCCAGCTGGACCCGAACGTTATCGGCCAGGACCACTACGACACCGCTCGCGGCGTCCAGTACGTTCTGCAGCGTTACAAAGAACTGAAGGACATCATTGCGATCCTGGGTATGGACGAGCTGTCGGAAGCCGACAAGCAGTTGGTAAACCGTGCTCGTAAGATCCAGCGTTTCTTGTCGCAGCCGTTCTTCGTGGCTGAAGTCTTCACCGGTGCATCGGGTAAATACGTTTCCCTGAAAGACACCATTGCTGGCTTCAAAGGCATCCTCAACGGTGACTACGACCACCTGCCAGAACAAGCGTTCTACATGGTTGGCGGCATCGAAGAAGCGATCGAGAAAGCCAAGAAACTGTAATCCCGGCGCCCGGAAACGGGCGCTAATTTAGGTTGAGGCAATCAGATGGCTATGACAGTCCATTGCGATATCGTCAGCGCGGAAGGGGAAATCTTTTCCGGTCTGGTCGAGATGGTGATTGCGCACGGTGCACTGGGTGATCTTGGTATCGCCCTGGGTCACGCGCCGCTGATCACTAATCTGAAGCCAGGTCCGATCCGCCTGGTCAAGCAGGGCGGGGAAGAGGAGGTGTACTACATCTCCGGTGGTTTCCTCGAGGTTCAGCCGAACATGGTCAAGGTTCTTGCCGACACCGTGCAACGTGCTGCCGACCTGGACGAAGCTTCCGCTCAGGAAGCCGTCAAGGCTGCCGAAAAGGCCTTGCATGAGCGGGGCGCGGAGTTCGATTACGGTTCCGCTGCCGCACGTCTGGCCGAGGCCGCAGCCCAGCTGCGTACCGTCCAGCAGATCCGCAAGAAGTTCGGCCACTAAGGCAGCGCTTGTTGTGTGATTGATTAAAAAGGGTAGCCTCGGCTACCCTTTTTTATTTTCCCGATATTCATCACGTTGGTCGCAGCCGCTGACCACCCAGGATTGGTAGCCAGTCATGTCTCTTGAAATCGTTATCCTCGCTGCTGGCCAGGGCACCCGCATGCGTTCGGCCCTGCCAAAGGTCTTGCACCCGATTGCCGGCAATTCGATGCTCGGCCATGTTATCCACAGCGCCCGACAACTTGATCCACAGCGCATTCACGTGGTGATTGGCCATGGTGCCGATGTGGTACGCGAGCGTTTGGCCGCTGACGATCTGAACTTCGTCCTCCAGGACAAACAATTGGGTACCGGTCATGCCGTGGCCCAGGCCGTTCCTTTCATCAAGTCCGACACCGTGCTGGTGCTATACGGTGATGTGCCCTTGATTGAAATCGAAACCCTGCAGCGTTTGCTCAAGCTTGTAGTGCCTGGGCAGATGGGCCTGCTTACCGTCGAACTGGATGACGCAACCGGTTACGGCCGCATCGTTCGCGACAATGATGGCAAGGTCTCTGCCATCGTCGAGCACAAGGACGCCAACGAAGCCCAGCGCGCCATCAAGGAAGGCAATACCGGGATCCTCGCGGTTCCGGCCGATCGCCTGGCCGACTGGACGGGTCGCCTGTCGAACAACAACGCGCAGGGCGAGTACTACTTGACCGACGTGATTGAAATGGCAGTCAGCGACGGTCTGGTGGTGGCCACCGAACAGCCCCACGACGCCATGGAAGTGCAGGGCGCCAACGACCGTAAGCAGCTTTCCGATCTTGAGCGTCATTATCAGCTGCGCGCCGGCCGTCGCTTGATGGCTCAAGGCGTGACCTTGCGCGACCCGGCCCGTTTCGATGTCCGGGGTGATATCAGTGTGGGTCGCGACGTGCTGATCGATATCAATGTGATCCTCGAAGGTAACGTCGTCATTGAAGACGACGTGGTCATTGGCCCGAACTGCGTGATCAAGGACAGCACCTTGCGTAAAGGCGTCGTGATCAAGGCCAACAGCCATATCGAAGGGGCGATTCTCGGTGAAGGCAGCGATGCCGGTCCGTTCGCGCGTTTGCGTCCAGGCACTGTGCTCGAAGCGCGGGCGCATGTGGGTAACTTTGTCGAGTTGAAAAATGCTCACCTGGGCGAAGGTGCCAAGGCAGGCCATTTGACCTACCTTGGCGATGCCGAAGTGGGCGCACGCACCAACATCGGTGCGGGCACCATTACCTGTAACTACGATGGCGCCAACAAGTGGAAAACGGTGCTGGGTGAAGACGTGTTCATCGGTTCCAACAACTCGTTGGTGGCACCTGTGGATATCTTGTCTGGTGCGACTACGGCAGCCGGTTCGACTATTACCTCTACTGTGGATAAAGCGCAGTTGGCAGTAGCCCGTGCTCGCCAGAAGAACATCGACGGTTGGAAGCGACCAGAGAAGCTCAAGAAGAGCTAAGTTATCCACACCTCGGTGTTTTGTGGAAGTTATTCACAGCAAAATGGCTGTTAATAATATTAACCGGCTGGCCTCGCTTACCTCAGGGGGCTTGCTGTTAATTATTTTATCCATAGAGTCTTTTGATCGATCCGCGCTTGACGAAATTTCCTCGATAGGTTTTGATTGCTTCCGTTATCTTTCGAATCGAAACTTATCAAATCATGTCGAAGCGCAACACACCTCAAAGGCGCCACAACATCCTGGCCTTGCTCAACGAGCAGGGCGAAGTCAGTGTGGATGAATTGGCAAAGCGCTTCGAAACCTCTGAAGTTACGATTCGCAAGGATCTGGCCGCACTTGAAAGCAACGGTCTGCTGCTGCGTCGTTATGGCGGCGCCATCACCTTGCCTCAGGAATTAGTGGCCGACCTGAGTCAACCGGTCTCCAGGTACAAGCAGGCCATTGCCCGCGCAGCTGTTGCACGGATTCGCGAACACGCACGCATCATCATCGACAGCGGCAGCACCACCGCATCGATGATTCCGGAACTGGGGCAGCAACCGGGCCTCGTGGTGATGACCAACTCCCTTCACGTCGCCAATGCCTTGAGCGAACTCGAGCATGAGCCGGTGCTGTTGATGACCGGCGGCACCTGGGACCCGCATTCCGAGTCCTTTCAGGGGCAGGTCGCCGAGCAGGTACTACGCTCCTACGACTTCGATCAATTGTTCATCGGCGCCGATGGTATTGATCTGGTCCGCGGTACAACCACCTTCAACGAACTGCTGGGACTTAGCCGAGTGATGGCAGAAGTCGCCCGTGAAGTGGTCGTGATGGTGGAGGCCGACAAGATCGGTCGCAAGATTCCCAACCTGGAACTGCCCTGGAGCAGCATCCATACCCTCATTACCGATGATCGCCTGTCGCTCGAAGCGCGGGATCAGATTCAAGCCCGCGGTATCACTTTGATTTGCGCGGCTGTCAGTCAGGAGAAATAACATGTGTGGAATTGTCGGCGCAGTTGCAGAACGTAATATCACCGCCATCCTGGTCGAGGGCCTCAAGCGCCTGGAATACCGTGGGTATGACAGCGCCGGCGTGGCGGTGTACACCAACGATCAGAAGCTCGAGCGCGCGCGTCGCCCGGGCAAGGTCAGCGAACTCGAGCAGGCCTTGGCCGAAGAAGCACTGGTTGGTCGTCTGGGTATTGCCCACACTCGCTGGGCTACTCACGGTGCACCGTGCGAACGCAACGCGCATCCGCACTTCTCTGGCGATCTGGCCGTGGTGCACAACGGCATTATCGAAAACCATGAAGCCCTGCGTGAACAACTCAAGTCTCTGGGTTACGTTTTCACTTCAGACACTGACACCGAAGTCATCGCCCACCTGCTGAACCACAAACTCAAGGACCTTCCTGACCTGGCCGAGGCCCTCAAGGCAACAGTAAAGGAACTGCACGGTGCTTATGGCCTGGCAGTCATCAGCGCGAAGCAACCTGATCGCCTGGTGGCAGCCCGCAGTGGCAGCCCGCTGGTGATCGGCCTGGGCCTGGGTGAGAACTTCCTGGCGTCCGACCAATTGGCACTGCGTCAGGTGACTGACCGTTTCATGTACCTTGAAGAGGGTGATATCGCCGAAATTCGCCGCGACAGCGTGCAGATCTGGGATGTCAGCGGCAAGGCTGTCGAGCGTGAGACCGTGCAGTATCGCGATGGCGCCGAAGCGGCTGAAAAAGGCGAGTTCCGCCATTTCATGCTCAAGGAAATCCACGAGCAACCGTCCGTGGTGCAGCGCACCCTGGAAGGTCGTTTGAGCCCGAACGGCGTGCTGGTACAGGCTTTCGGTCCACAGGCCGCTGAACTGTTCGCCAAAGTGCGCAATGTGCAGATCGTTGCCTGCGGCACCAGCTATCACGCCGGCATGGTTGCGCGTTACTGGCTCGAAGAACTGGCCGGCATCCCCTGCCAAGTCGAAGTTGCCAGCGAGTTCCGCTACCGTAAAGTCGTGGTGCAACCCGACACCCTGTTCGTGACCATCTCTCAGTCCGGCGAAACCGCCGACACCCTGGCTGCGTTGCGCAATGCCAAGGAACTGGGTTTCCTCGCCAGCCTGGCGATCTGCAACGTCGGCATCAGCTCTCTGGTGCGTGAATCCGACCTGACCCTGCTGACCCAGGCAGGCCGCGAAATCGGCGTGGCGTCTACCAAAGCCTTCACTACGCAATTGGTGGGTCTACTGTTACTGACCCTGTCCCTGGGCCAGGTTCACGGATCGTTGGCCAAAGGCGTTGAAGCGACACTGGTCGAAGAACTGCGTCGCTTGCCAACCCGCCTGGGTGAAGCGCTGGCGATGGACAGCACCGTGGAGAAAATTGCTGAACTGTTCGCCGAGAAGAACCACACCCTGTTCCTGGGGCGTGGCGCACAGTTCCCGGTCGCGATGGAAGGGGCCCTCAAGCTCAAGGAAATTTCCTACATCCACGCCGAAGCCTACCCGGCTGGCGAGCTGAAGCACGGCCCGCTGGCGCTTGTGGATAACGACATGCCAGTGGTGACCGTAGCGCCAAACAACGAGCTGCTGGAGAAACTGAAGTCCAACCTCCAGGAAGTCCGCGCCCGGGGTGGCCAACTGATCGTTTTCGCAGATGAGAAGGCTGGCATGACCAATGGTGAAGGCACGCACGTTGTGCACATGCCGCACATCCACGACATCCTGTCGCCAATCCTCTACACCATCCCGCTGCAGTTGCTGTCGTACTACGTGGCTGTGCTGAAAGGCACCGACGTTGATCAACCGCGCAATCTGGCGAAATCGGTGACCGTGGAATAAGTTATCCACAGCTGATCGAGTTGATGCTTTCGAAAATTTTTCCGGAGCATTGACTAAACGAGTGGGGGGTGGCGGTTTGGCGTCGCCCCCGACAAGTCGATATTTTCAAGCAATTTTGTCGCTGTGGGTGTGTAGGTGGCACTAGGTGACAATCGTGCTAGCGCCCTTCGAAATCCTTCCACTTTAGATGCGTCTACTTGAGCTCTGTGCGTAATGACGCCAAAGGCGTAGGGGAATAAACCCTCCAGCCACTCTCGTGGGTGGATCTCTACACTGTTCTCAATTGTCGCTACGACCCAGTCTGGTAGCCACGATACATCTCGGTCAGAGAAGTTGACTTCGCCTGCGATCAGCAAGGCCAGGGTGATGCGCAACGGTGACTTCTCCTTAAATAATCGCTCTTGAAGCGCTTGGCATGCATCCGGGTCATCCAGTAACTCGCGAAGATCGCTGGGCGCGCTCAGCTTTAGTGAGGCTGGAAGCAATGCAGATAAGGCCGGTAACGATTCCATCCAGCGTTTTCGCACTTCCAGATCGATTCCGACGAAGTCCAGTGCGGGGGGTACAAGCGACGCGTGACGGATAACCGCGGGTGTCAGATAGCGCAAGCGAAGGCTCATGATGTCCATAAAGAGCCGGTCACTGGGGCATAAAAACTCCGCTGAAGGAATGGTATCCAGTTTAGTTGCAGGCGGTGGGCCGATAACGAAAGTCGCATTGCGGCGGTGAGGAAGGTAATGAATGTCGCCCCAACTGTCATTCAAACAGTGAGCGAGCCAAGCTTGGGGCGTTGGTCCATTGAACGGGTCCAAATTCATAGGGACGCCAAAACCGTTGAACACCACATGACCGAGGGGTTGGAGTCGGCATTTCAAAAGTTGGTGGAACCCGTGATCAAACACGATCGAGGCATAACCGCTCTGGGTATAGAGGTCGACAATAATGACGTCGTACCGGTCGGAGGTGACGACTAGGAAGTTAGCGGCATCGGCCACCACACTTTCAAAGTCGATATGCGCTGCAAGTCGGTTCCGATTGTCCAGGCTGCGCACCAGTGCGGTCTCATCCATATCAACGGCCAACAGACTGGCCACTCTAGTACTGGCGCCGATTGGCGCCAGCGCCACACCGTCCGAAAGTCCCAGCATCAGAACCGAGATACGATCCTTGGATGGATCCCCCAGGAAACCCGTGCAGCCCAAGTCGTCATAGTATTGGCCGCAGAAGATCTGTTTGTGTCGGACAGATTCAGGTCGATCCTTTAGGTCGGGCATCTGGAAGTCACTCCGTTTGTGAGATGCGAAGGGCGACGAAGCGCTTCAGTGCGCAAACGCTTTAGGGTATTTATCGAGGTAGGCATCGTTGAGCTGCATATCTTGGGAACGCATGAAAGTTTTGAAGTCGGGTACCAGAAAGACGAGCAGAGACAACAACAGCACCATGACGCCCAGAAGCGTGATTGTCATTTCGACTCCCAAAGAGGCAACTAGGGTATTCATCGCGAAACTGCCCAAGGGGCTGGCCGCTGCCGACAGAAATGACACGGTGGCAAAAATCCGGTTGCGGTGGAGCTTTGGCGTCGCCAATAACCTCACAGCTGAAGTTGGGATGTTGATCAACATCAAGCCGACACCGCCGCAGAAGAAGGCAGCAGGTACGATTAATGACGATGAAACGGTGCCAACTACCACCAGATTGCATCCCAATAATGCAAAACCGGCAGACACACACATATCACGGGGGACGCAGTCGGATAGCCAGCCGATGATTTTGTAGCTGCCCGCTAAAATACCCAGCCCGAAACAAGAATCCAGGAGACCGATATAAGTGACCGGGAACTGGATGACGTCCTTTACATATAGTGGGATCAGGATGGTGAAGAATGGAAATAGTGCAAAGTTAATAAGCATTGCGATGATCGCCAGATAAAATTCGACCTTCACTCCGTAAATAACTTTGAACCCGGAATAAATCATGTTGAAGCCGCTGACACACTCGGCCTTTTCGCCTTGATCAGTGGCACCGATGCGATTCGGGATGGTCGCTATCAGCGCTCCAGCGACGAGAATCGCAATAAAGTCGGCGACAAAGGCGAAGGTGATACCGAATCCGTAAATCAACCCGCTGGCCAGAGCCGGCCCGAGCAAAATTGAAAATGACGACATCACGCTTTTGGTCCGAAAGGCGAGGGAAACTTTATCGTCATCTGCAAATAAAGGAATGATCGATGCTTGGAGAGGGTCGCGCACGCCGACAATCGCGCTGCTGATCATCATTAGCGTGCCAACCGTCCAGGGGTTAAACGACCCCATAGCTGACAGCATCATCATCAACAGCGCTGTCAGCAAGCTTATCAATGAGGCCAGCTTGATGATCAGGATTTTGTTGTATTTGTCTCCCAGCCATCCCAGCAAGGGTTTGGCTAAGACCTCCGTCGCGATGGAACAAGCGACCATGTTGGCAAAATAGAGCGCAGAGCCTGTTTCCTGTAATGCCCACCAGGCGACCGCCAGTTGATTGCAACGTCCCCCCAGGACCATCAGCAAGAAGCTGAATTGCACTTTCAGCAAACGGCGGTCGGTGCCGGGAAAGACCCACGCATTACCCGAAAAATGTGCAGACATTGACGTTCCTTAGTGCGGATAGGGGGACTGCGTAATCAGGGGCGTTCAATAAGCGACGGGGTAGTGTTCATCAGGATAAATCGCCAGATATCGTTCTATGCCACCCTCCAGGCTATAGAGTTCCGCTTCCTGGTCGAGGCTGCGAACTGCCAGTAGGGCGGCCTTGCTCCTGACGCCGGATCTGCAATAAAAAACGATACGGCGGGTGGTATCGAGTTCTGCTTGGCGCTTGATGATGTCTTTGAGCGGAATCAGTCGGCCACCCAGCGAACCTTGTTGATGCTCGCTGACGTCGCGCACATCGACCAATTGAAATGGCACTTTTTTAGCTATCCAGTCATGTAGTGCGTCGGGGGACAGCCAGTCGCTATTGCGCCATATAGGCGTGGTCATAACACCAAGCATCTTACTAGGGGGGCGATCCTGGATTTTTGTGTTGATACTCAACAGGCGGAAAGTGTTGTCGAGGCAGTCGATAGACAACAATTGTCCGCTCAAGGGCTCCCCGACACGGAGGATAAGCTTGAGTACTTCATTAGCCTGAAAGCAACCGAGCAAACCAGGTATGACGCCAAGAACGCCTGCTTCCGAGCAGTTTTGGGTCAAATGCGGTGGGGGCGGCGTTTCGAACAGGTCCCGGAGACACGGCCCCCATTGTTGAGTATGCCGGTTGTAATAATTAAAGACCGCCACCTGACCCTCGAACTGACTGATCGAGGCATAGACCATTGGTTTTTCGCAAATGATACAAGCGTCACTTATCAGGTATTTGGCGACGAAGTTATCAGTTGCATCAACGATGATGTCGTATTCCGTCAGCAGCGGTAGAACATTCTCCGAGTTCAAAGTCGTGTCAAAGGTGTGGACCATAATGTCCGGATTCAACTCGTTGATGCGGCGTTTAGCTGCCAACACTTTCAGGTCGCCTACATCGGCAATCGCATAGAGAATTTGTCGGTGTAGATTGCTCACGTCGACGGTGTCGTTATCAACGATGCCGATTGTCCCGACACCGGCACCTGCCAGATACAGGATTACTGGACAGCCTAACCCTCCTGCGCCAACCACCAGCACCTTACTGTCTCTAAGGCGTTGCTGCCCCTGGGTGCCAACCTCAGAGAGGATGATTTGGCGAGCGTAACGGGTTGTTTCCGGTTTTAGGTGGCATTGCATGTCAGCCACCTGCCACTGCGCTGATCAGAATCAATTGCGCATTACTGTCCAGAGGACGAAGACGGTCGTGCTCACTGGTCACGGACATCCCGTCGACGAACAGCCCCACGAACGGCAGTGGGTGGAGATCCGCAGTGAAGACCGGCCCAATCAGATCGGGATAATGTGCAGTCAGATTATTTAGCACATCGCTGACACACGAACCCTCAGTGGTATGTGTTTTATGCTGATTGGTGTAGGACATGAACTGCCGGGGAAAGTGTACGACTGCCATGAGTCATCCTTAAATAGATTTGGTTGTCAGGTCGCCAGAAAACGCATCCAGCCTGGATGTGATCAATTTTCCCATTTCGGACAGTTCGTCCGAAGCCTGGAGAGTGGCCAGACTTTTGAAGAAATATTGGTGCAAGTAAACGAGGCGTTCGGAACGAGCTCTCACGGAACCGCTAGTCAGCAAGCGCTGATAGTAGTTCACTGCGCTGACCGCAAACAGGCAAGCCAGCAAGACACCCCTAGGGTTCTTCCCGCCTGTTCCTGATGGCAGTACGTAGTTGTTCGAACTGTTCTTGAGTTGGAAATCGTAAATCTCGGCGATCAAACTTGACCAGATATGGATAGCTCATGCACCAAAAATTCTTCAAGGTCCGTAATGGTCGTAAACGCGGCTTCACCTAAGAACATCTGTTGGGGCAGTAAGGGGTTGGTCAGACTGACTTGTTGATTCAGCAGTTTGTGTATTTTAATCGGTATATCCAGTAAGTTTTTCCATTCCGGCAGCAACGCTTTTAGATTGTTCTTCGCTTCAGCTATCATTAACTGCTCGGCGTTACTAAGCGCTTGATGAGGCGGAAATTCTGGTGCACCTGCGACGTGCCGGTTATACAGGGTAGTAGCAAAATCCGGTTGCAAATAAGTAGTTAAATGTAACTCGCCTCCATCGATGTTTTTACGTACGACAGCGACAAGTGTCAAAAGTTTTGTACTATTGAACTCGGGGTGCACAAAGGGCAGGCCATTTATTTCATACAAAATCTGTGATGGAGTCATTTATTTTTTTCCGTCCTTGTCCATGGTTGCGTTATTAGAAAATTTTTCAAGTCATTGGTTTTAATTCTGTGGGTAGAAAAATTAGCAATAGCGTAGTCTATTTTTTTTGCATCAATCGGGAGCGTCAACAAAGATTTTTTTAAACAATCAAGGGTTCTATGTCCGTACCACATGTTTTTTAGATGGCTAAGTATGTGTTGTTCTTGTGCTGGCGTAATTATATTTTCAGCTGTCCACTGTTTTAAAAACTGTCTGATATGAATAAGCGGTTCGCTCAGTGGGAGATAAGGCTCTTGTGCTTGATGTATCAGCGTCACTTCGTCGTCGGAAAAATCCGGATCGTTCGCAAATTGTTTATATACTTCACCAAAACCTGTCATTCCAAGCCCATCCATTTCACATGCGCGAATGGCACCCATGGACGACAATCCCCAAATGCGCCAACCGGCACCCAGAGCGGCGAGAATCTCGGAATGACCGACGGCAGGGTGTGAATGAAACACTCCATCGACAATAGCGAGGTTCGACGGTGGCGATTGCAGCACTATGCGTTCTATATCGCCGCGTTTGACGGGGGGGCATAACTCCAGTCCGCCACCCCGCAGTAATTGACTGTCGATTCCTTGTAGGGAGGGGCCAGCAAACAGCGTGCATACCTCAAGCGCTTTGTTTGACATACGTACGTAACCTCGGACCGATCCTTTTCAAACCGGGTTCGAACGTTTCCAGCCCCGGAACAATGACTCTGACCACAGTAATGTCGTCAGTCGCTTTGCTGAGCAAGACCCTTAACACGGTATTCAGCCCTGCACGCTGCAAACGTTCAATGAGTAACTCCCAAGCTGACTCGATCGTGGGGATCGCCGCTTCCTGGCAATTGATGGAGGAGTAATCGATGGTCTGGGCCCGGGAAGTGGCTTCGGCACGCAAGCGTGATACAGCCTGAAGCTCGGCCGAACGGCCTTTTTTCTCGAAGTATTTGACACGCTCGATGATGTCGTCCCGGCCTCCATGGATGTGGCTTAAACGGCTTTGGGCTGCCTCACAGATAGCACGGATCAATGCAATTTCTTTTATTGGATGCAAACCCGAGCCGGTGGCTACCGATATGGGAGCCTGGAAGGACTCTTCCATGATAAAAGCTTGAAAATAGGCTAGACCAAAACAATTCTCGGTGTAACGAACCGACAAGCTCAATCCCGCGGCATTGATTTTATTGATCAGGGCTTCGGTTTCTGCACTGTAACAGTCTAGATTAACGAAGCAGGAACAATCATGTAGGTGATTAAAAGCTTGAACATCGCGTTCCATGAGTTCACAAACAGCGTGTACCGAGGCTTCCACCAAGTCATTGCCTGATGCCAAGCCGCTGGAGCTTTCCCCGAAGAGTCGTTGCCCAGGGTTTTCGGAATATGGAATGAACACCAGTTCTGCGGGCGCAAGCGCTTCTTTCTTGCGCAATACATCTTCGACTTCGATGGCCATGATGAGCGAGTCGGCGTCGGCGAAAAATCCATACAACATGCAGAACTGGTTGAAGTCTATCTGCCCATCGTGGCTTTCAATGATTTTTCTTGGAGTGGTCTTTATCAGTTTAAGTTGCGCAGTATTATATTGCGCAAGGCTGAACTCGATAGCCTCCATGTATGCGCCTATTTTGGCTTCTGCTGGTCTCAATCCTTTGCCGGCGTTTACGCACAGAGAGCCATTCAATGCATCTGGTCGTATGCTTGCAAATACCGGAATTCCAATACGATCCAACCAAGTTGTATCGGTAACTCGGGTGATTCCCAGTCGTGGAGCAATATCGTTAATGATAATATCTAATGTATTTTCGGCACTACGCCGACGAAGACTCGAACTAAGCCTTTGCATAAATTATCCCACTCTGATTAATAAGAGTTGTCAGTATCATGTTAGGCACAATGGAGAAAATGGAGGGAATCGCTTCCCTCCAATTTTGTCAGGCTGCGATTTTACTGTCTTCAGGCAGTGTCAACACGTTGTTGTTTGACTGGTGTGCTACAAAGCCGGCGTGCATCAGGCTTTCATCGTTAAGAATGTCAGAGAACTTCTCCGCAGTTTCTGCATCTAGTGCAAGATCGAAGGTTTCGTTATTGATTGTGGTATCCATTTTTCGTGTCCTTTCCCTAATATTTCGTTTTAGAAATTATCGTTGTGTAGCGGTGATGATTTTTTGCAGATACCACTGGTGGTGTCAAATTATTTGAGGTGGGGATATTATGGATTTGATATTTTACGGATGCGGCTTACAAAGGTTGGTAAGTTTTCTTACAGTAATTGGAGTGTTGGGGTGGAGTATTAATTTTGCCGCTTTATTAGTCGATATTAAATTGCCTTTTATAAGTTGTTGATTAGTAATGTTTTGCCGTATTTTCATGTCACTTCAACGTTGTAATGTGAAGTCCACTCACTGGATTCTCGATATTTTCGTGGTGGGCAAAGAAACGGACGCTTCAGGGGCAGATCTAATTTTTAGTAGCGACCAACATCTTCCCCAAAAACGTGCTGTCATACTATGTTCCTGCGCCGATAGGCACCGACGTCGACCAACCACGCAATCTGGCGAAATCGGTGACTGTGGAATAAGTTATCCACAGCTGATCGAACCTTAAAAAATCGCAGCCACTTGGTTGCGATTTTTTTTATCTGAATCGAGGACACGCCCATGGACCGCTTCCAGGAAATGCAGGTCTTCGCCGCCGTCGCCCAGGACCAGGGCTTTTCCGCAGCAGCGCGGCGTTTGGGTTTGTCCGCCGCCAGCGTTACCCGGGCGGTGGCGGCGTTGGAGAAGCGCATTGGCACGCAGTTGCTCACGCGCACTACGCGCAGTGTTTATTTGAGCGAGGCGGGGCAGCGTTATCTGGAAGACTGTCGGAGAATTCTGGCTGAAGTGCAGGAAGCTGAGGATTCCGCGGCAGGCAGTCACGTCCAGCCCCGTGGGCATCTGACGATTACGGCGCCAGTTTTGTTCGGTGAGTTGTTCATCACTCCGCTGATGGTGAGTTTTCTCACGCAGTTTCCTGACGTGACGATCAATGCGCTGCTGGTGGATCGGGTGGTGAGTATCGTCGAGGAAGGGGTCGATGTGGCCATCCGCATCGGTGAGTTGCCTGACAGCAACCAGCATGCGATTCGGGTGGGCGAAGTGCGGCGAGTGATCTGTGCATCGCCGCAATTTCTGGGTATCCATGGTCGGCCAAAACATCCACAAGAACTGGCTCAGGCGCCGATTATTGCGACGTCCGCGATTGGACAGTTGAAGCACTGGCCCTTTCTCGAGCGAGGCGAGCCACTGAGTGTCCGGGTAGAACCGCGTCTGACAGTAACGGCGAATCAAGCAGCGATCACCGCGGCCGGGCTTGGACTGGGTTTTACCCGGGTTCTGTCCTATCAGTCGGCGAGCAAAGTGGCGGCAGGTGAGCTTGAAATTGTACTCGCGGATTTCGAAATGCCGCCTTTGCCCATCCATGTGCTTTATCAAGGCGGGCACAAGGCTGCGACGCGCGTTCGTAGTTTTGTCGACTTTACGGTGAAGGCACTCCGCGAGCATCTCGCTTTGCGGGACTGATGCTTTATTTCTCTGGGTGAAATAATTGATTGCGTTTGCTGGGTATTCTGTTGTTTTCGTGACTGGTAGAAGATGGCTGCCATCGGTGCTGATCTCTCCCCTGACAGCGCCACTGCCCAGCGGAGTCGACCATGCAAGCCATCAAACTCTACAACTTTCCACGTTCCGGCCACGCGCATCGTGTGGAACTGATGCTTTCGCTGCTGCAACTGCCGACCGAGCTGGTCCTCGTCGACCTGGCAAAGGGCGAGCATAAAAAGCCGGAGTTCCTGGCCATCAACGCTTTTGGCCAAGTGCCGGTGCTCGACGATCAAGGTGTGGTACTGGCGGATTCCAATGCGATTCTGGTCTACCTGGCGAAAAAATACGGTAAAGGTCGCTGGCTGCCAGACGATCCGGTCGGTGCCGCCAAAGTGCAGCGCTGGTTGTCGGTTGCTGCCGGGCCAATCGCCTTCGGGCCCGCCCGGGCACGGCTGATCACGGTATTTGGTGCGCCGTACAATCCTGATGAAGTGATTCCTTACGCTCATAGCGTGCTCAAGGTGATCGATCAGGAACTGGCCAACACAGCTTTCCTGACCGGCAGCGAACCGACCATCGCCGATGTGTCTGCCTACAGTTACATCGCCCATGCACCGGAAGGCAACGTCTCGCTGGAGGACTACGCTAACATCCGCGCCTGGTTGGCGAGGGTCGAAGCCTTGCCCGGTTTTATCGGCATGCCTCGCACTGTCGCTGGCCTGCAAAAAACTGCCTGATGTTTTTCGCCCGACGCTGTCGGGCCCTTCACGCTGTGCCGATGGCGCAGGGGAGAAGCCGCAATGGATAATTCACCGTGGCATGCTGGCGAGAAAGAGTTGCAGGCTCATATCGGTGTCAGTGAAAGAATGGACGTACTCGGGCGCCGGGTGATTCGCGACCAGATGCCAGATCAACATCGCACCTTCTATCAGCAACTTCCGTTCATGTTGTACGGCGCGGTTGATGCTGATGGTCGTCCCTGGGCCAGTGTGCTTGAAGGTCAACCGGGTTTCGTACATTCCCCCGATCCAGGTTTATTGCAATTTAGCAGCTTGCCGGCTGCTGATGATCCTGCGCAACTGGGCGCGGGTTCGGCGATCGGTCTATTGGGCATTGAACTGCACACCAGGCGTCGCAATCGCATTAATGGCCATATTGGCGCAATGACCACCAGCGGGTTTGCTGTGACGGTGGATCAGTCCTATGGTAATTGCCCGCAGTACATCCAATTGAGGCAGTTCCGCTCGGTGCCCCTGGCGGATCCGGCAACACGTCCCGCGCAGCAATTCAATGAATTGGATGACGCGGCCAAAGCCATGATTGCTGAGGCGGACACCTTTTTCGTCGCCAGTTACGTCGATGTCGATGGCGTACGGTCGGTGGATGTTTCACACCGTGGTGGACAGTCTGGTTTTGTCCGGGTGGAAGGGAACTGCCTGACCATCCCGGACTTTGCCGGCAACCTGTTTTTCAATACCTTGGGTAATCTGCGGGTCAATCCAAAAGCCGGTTTGCTGTTCATTGATTTCAATTCCGGTGATCTGCTACAGCTAAGTGGGCGCACCGAAATCATCCTTGAAGGCCCGCAGGTAGAGGCATTTCAAGGTGCTGAACGTTTGTGGATGTTCCACGTGGAACACGTTGTTCGTCGTCCCGCTGCCCTCGGTTTGCGCTGGCGCTTTGACGGTGTTTCGCCGACCAGTTTGCTGACGGGGACATGGGAGCAGGCCAAGGCGCGCTTGCAAGCCAAGACCTTGGGTGATCAATGGCGGCCGCTGCGGGTGGTGCGGATCGAAGCGGAAAGCCAACACATCCGTTCGATATATATGGAGCCAGCCGACGACGTCGGGTTGCCGTTGTTTCAAGCCGGGCAACATCTACCGCTGCGCTTCAACATTGATGGTGAAACCCATATCCGCACCTACAGCCTGTCGAGTGCGCCATCGGATGACTTTTTCCGTATCAGTGTGAAACGTGACGGTCGGGTGTCTTCGCACCTGCATGACCAGGTTCGCGTCGGTAACTTGTTGGAGGCAAGGGCACCCCAGGGGCATTTCACCGTTGCGCCCCATGAACGGCGGCCGCTGGTGTTATTGGCCGCTGGTGTGGGTATTACGCCACTGCTGTCGATGCTGCGTGAGGTGGTTTATCAAGGTTTGCGCACTCGACACATCCGGCCGACCTGGTTCTTCCAGAGTTCGCGCACCCTGGCCGATCAGCCATTTCGTCCCGAGGTGGATCGCTTGCTCGATCATGCCGGTGACGCGATCAGGGTGGTGCGTCTGCTCAGTCAACCGGAGCCGGAGGCACGGGAGGGCGAGGACTTCGATGTGACTGGGCGAATCGATGTCGCTCGGCTCTCGGAACTGCTCGAAGTCGAGGACTACGATCAGCTGGATTTTGTGCTTTGCGGCCCCGGCAGTTTTACCCAGGCGTTGTACGACGCCTTGCGCGAACTGGATATTCGCGATGCGCGGATTCACGCTGAAACCTTCGGTCCATCGACGTTGCGTCGTCGGCCTGACCCCGATGCCATCGTCATTGAGCAACCGCCAGCGGCTACCACCTCGGTGCCGGTGGTGTTCCAGCGCTCAGCCAAGGAAGCTCGCTGGCAACCGGATGGCGGCAGTCTGTTGGAGCTGGCGGAAAGTCGCGGATTGCACCCGGAATTCAGTTGCCGCGGCGGCTCCTGCGGCACCTGTAAGACACGGCTGATCAGCGGCCAGGTCAATTATCCACAGCTGCCAGCGGAGATACCGGATGAAGGTCAGGTGCTGATTTGTTGCGCAGTTCCGGCTCAAGGCACGCAGCCTTTGGTCCTGGATCTTTAGCGGGTCAACTCGCGGGAGCCATTGCCCGACGGTCGTTGGCTGGGTAGGGTAGGTAGTACGAAAAAGGGCCGAAGAAAGGCCCTTTGTGCATTTCAGGGACAGGCGTTTTTTCATGGGTTTTCTCACTCGCGTGATCGTCTCGCTGACGGCGCTCGCGCTGCTGGGTGGTTGCGAGCAGCACGACGCACCGCCACTCGATCAGCAACTCTATGTGTGGCAACGCCAATGGACCCAGGCGCATGACGCTGCATTGCGGGACAGTCGCGCCGATTTTTTCACCTTGCGGGTGCTGGCATTACAGGCCTTCCCTCAGACGGGCTGGAGTCGCGCGCGGATTGATCCGGCGCTGCTCAAGCGCGATGGTCGGCGGCTGATTGCGGTGATTCGCCTTGATGGCCAGCTACAGTCGCTGGATCAGGATGAGGTCATGGAGCAGATCCAGCGCCTGATCAGCGATTGGCAGGGCAAGGGGCTGACACTCGCCGGGGTGGAAATCGACCACGATGCGGGCAACGCTCGGTTACCCGCCTATCGCGCGTTTCTGGCGCACCTGCGTTCTGTGATGCCAGCGCCCATGGCCTTAAGCATCACTGCATTGCCGGCATGGCTCGACAGTCCCGAGTTGCCAGCGTTGTTATCCACCGTCGATAGCAGCGTGTTACAGGTTCATGCCGTGAGCGATCCCCGGCGCGGCTTGTTCGATTCAGATCTCGCTAGCCAATGGGCAATGGCCTGGAGTCGTATCACCTCGAAACCCTTTTTCCTGGCCTTGCCGGCCTATGGCGTCGCGTTGTTGCCGAGTGTCGGTGGCGCTCCCATCGTGGAAAGCGAAGTAGCCATTGAGCGTAACGGCAAGCGCCGGGAGTTGTTGGCTGATCCACTGCAATTGAGCAAGCTTGCTGCGCGGTTGCGCGCAGACCCGCCGGCTCATCTGGCCGGTTTGATCTGGTTTCGGCTGCCTTTGGCCAACGACCGTCGAGCCTGGAGCCTGGCGACCTTGCGCGCCGTGTCGCGTGGTGATGTCCTTGAGAGTCATCTGGCACTGAATCTTTCGGAGCACGAAGGCCTCTATGACATTGGTATCAGTAATGAGGGCAACCTCGACAATGCCTGGCCCGAGCGCGTGACGCTGGCGGTACAGGGTTGTGAGGGGGCCGATGCGCTGGCCGGTTATACGTTGCAACAAGAACCGAACCTGCTTACCTTCACCCGCCTGCGCGACGGCCGGATAGCGGCTGGCGGACAGCGCGCCATCGGTTGGGCACGCTGCGCAATCATTGATCAAGGAGCTTCGAATGTTCACCCGTAACTGGCCTCGTCACTTGCTTTGTCTGAGCCTTGGCCTGCCGTTGGCAGCCATGGCATGCGGGCCGGACTTCCCCATGCGGTTGCTGGACAATCGAGGTCAATCCCTTGCGGAATTACCGGAGGGCAATTTCAGTTTCGAGGTGAGCCGCCTCGGTCATGCGATTGCCGGTCTCAAGCCTGTTACGGCAGCCACCCTTGTCCCTGGCGCAGCCTATGGAGAAGCCTCCGCTCATGTTGAACAGCGGGATCAAGCCGAGCAGGTTGGTTTGACCCATGAACAGCAGGCACAGGTGAAACAGTTGCGTGGGCTCGCCGATGCCCGGCAGGTTGAAGTACAGGGTACGAACCTTCCCGCCGAGCTCAAGTTGTATCTGGCGGGCGCGGTAGCGTTCAATGCCGGCGATCAAACGCTGGCCGCCGAATACTTCCGCAAGGTGCTGGCGCTGCCCGCCGATCAACGGGCATTGCGCAGTACCTGGGCTGCCTACTCGCTGGGGCGGGCGTTGTTCGCCATGAGTTCGCAGGCCGACGCCGCCCCCAACCTGCTGGAACAATCGCGCAAGGCCTACGAACAAACCCGCCAACTGAGCATCGACGGCTTCAGTGATCCACTGGAACTGGGCGTCGCCAGTCTCGGTGAAGAGGCTCGCGTGGCCCGGGCGGCAGGTGACTGGAACGGGGCGATCGAACTTTATGCGACGCAGAACCTTCAGGGTTCGGCAGTGGGTTACACCTCGTTGAAGCTGTTGATGGCTGAACTGGCTTCGATGCCCGAGGATCAGTTGGCTGGGTTGCTCAAGGGCAAGCCTGTGCAGCAGCTGGTGACCGCCGCCTTGATCAGCCGACTGGGTTGGTCATTCGGTGATCAACCACCTAACGAGCAAAAACTGATCAAGCTGTTGCAGAGCAGTACGCGCGGCAGCCTCGACAATGCGGACCGCCTGGCCGCGTTGAATTATCAACAGGGCGATTTCAACAGCGCCAAGGCCTTTCTCGAGCGCGCTGGCGACGGCGGCCTGGCCTGGTGGCTTCGGGCCAAACTGGCGGTGCGCGATGGCGATAAAGCGGCGGCGGCTGCAGCGTATGCGAAGGCCGCCAAGGCTTTCCCGCAGAATGAATCGTGGGGTGATCGGAGAACGCCGGATTACGATTTCGAAACGCTGCAACCCAAATGCCGGGTCGAAGGCGAAAGCGCGATCCTGGCCCTGCAACGCGGGGATTATCTGCAGGCGTTCGACCAGTTGTACCGCAGCCAAGGCATCTATTGGTTGGACGCGGCCACTGTTGCCGAGCGTGTACTGACGTTGGATGAGCTCAAGCAGTACGTCGATACTCAGGTACCGGCACCGCCACCACTCAGCCAGCACGATGTGGACAACTACGTGCCTCTGCCGGTGGCGGCGAGCCTGCGCAATCTGCTTGGGCGGCGTTTGTTGCGCGAAGGACACTACGAGCAAGCGCCGGCTTATTTCGAGAACGATGGCTTGCGCCACAAAGCCAGGCTGTACGGCCAGCAACGTATGGCGGCGGATTCGGCATGGTGGCCGACGCGGCGTGCCGCGGCACTGTTCAATTCCGCCTGGACCGCACGTGAATGGGGGATGGATATTCTCGGTTATGAAATGGCGCCGGACTACGCCACGTTCGGGGGCAACTTCAGCCTTGAGAGTGCTGAACTCAAGGTCGGGCCGCTAGTAGCCGAGGACGAAGTGAAGCGCCAGCGAGCCAGCGCCGCCCAACCCGATCAGCGCTACCACTATCGCTTCGTGGCGACGGCACTGGCCAGCCGTGCTGCCGACAATCTGCCGCACACCAGCCAGGCGTTCGCCGCTGTGCTGTGTGAAGCGGCCGGCTGGAACAGCAGCCTTGAAGAACAAAGTGCGCTCTACCAGCGATATGTCAAAGAGGGACCATTCGTGGAGTGGGCAGCGGATTTTGGCCATCAATGCCCGTATCCCGACTTTGAAAGTGCAGACAAGCGCTATGTCACGCAGGTCACCGATGCTGCCCGCTCGGCCCTGCGGCCGTACAAGACAGCTCTGCAGATGGGAGGCGTGTTGTTGGTCATGGCGGTGGCGCTGGTGCAGGTCAAGCGTCGTCGCCGCAAAGTGCAATAAGGTTCAAGCCTGTTGAACAAAGGTCAGCCGCACGGCGAAACCGATCAACAGGCTGCCGAACAGCCATTGTTGAACGCGCTGGAAGCTGGGGCTGCGTTGCAGCCAACGACCCAGCGCGGCACCGGTCAACGCATAGGCGCTATCGAACAGCAAACCGACACCGACCAACACCAGGCCAAGGACCGCAAATTGCGCGAGTACCGGTCCATTGAGTGGATCGATGAACTGCGGCAGCAATACCGAGCAAAACAGCAGCGCCTTGGGGTTAAGCAGATTGGTCAGTAGACCGCGGCGAATCGCTTCGCCCCAGCGTGTTTTTTCGTCTGTTGTACCTGGGCCGTTCAGGGATGGCAGCATCGTCGTCCGCAGGCATTGAATACCGATCCACAGCAGATAAGCAGCCCCGACCAGGCGCACTGCGTCGAATGTCCAGGGAGCCGCCTTGAACAATGCCGCCAATCCCAACGCCGCCAGCACTACATGACAACCGCGGGCGATCGCCAGGCCGACGGCCGTGGCCAACGCTGCGCCTTTGCCCTGGCGGGCACCGGTTTGCAGCAGCAGGATCATATCGGGGCCGGGTAACAGATAGACCACCGCCAGCGCCATGAAAAATAGCCCGAGTTCCGCCATGTCGTACCCCTGTCCGTAGTCGATTCAGTGGTGCCAGTCTAGAGCCAGGGAGTAGGGCATGTGCTTGCGTAGTTTGCTTCTAAAGGTGGCTGTTTTGGCATAACCTGCCAACAAATAACGGTTCAACCAGCGGGATATGCCAAACGATGAAACTGGATGCCTACGACCGCAAGATTCTTGCCGCTCTGCAACGGGATGGTCGGCTGAGTAATGTGCAATTAGCTGAAGAAATCGGTCTGTCCGCCTCGCCATGTTTGCGCCGGGTTCGGATGCTTGAAGAGGCCGGAGTGATTCGTGGTTATCAGGCCAATCTGGATCGCGATGAAGTTGGACTAGGGCTGACCGTGTTCGTTGGAGTAAAAGTCGAGCGCCATAACGATGAACAGGCTGAATCTTTTCGCTTGGCCGTGACAGCATTGCCGGAGGTGATTTCGGCGTTTCTGGTATCTGGGGAATCGGACTTTCTGTTGCAAGTGGTGGTACCGGATTTACGCGCCTACGACCGGTTTCTCACGGGGTGTTTGTTGAAGCTGCCAGGGGTGAGCGATATCCGCAGCAACTTTGCGATCCACACGGTGAAGACGCCGGGAGCGTTGCCGTTGGGGCATTTGCCGCTGTAGACCGAGGAGACTTCTTCAGGAGCAGGCTCGCTCCCATATACGAATGCATTCCAATGTGGGAGCGCACCTGCTCGCGAAGCGAAGGCCCAGCCACCAAAAATCTGGAGGCCTACATCTGCGTCGCCATCCCCTCCACATTCATCGCGGCCTGGCGCAAGGCTTCGGATCGGGTCGGGTGAGGATGGCAGGTCAGGGCAATGTCTTCGGCGGATGCGCTGAACTCCATGGCCACGCAATATTCGCCAATCATTTCACTGACGCTTGGCCCTACGAGATGCACACCGAGGATTTCGTCGGTACGCTCATCGGCCAGCACTTTGGCGAATCCTTCGGTTTCATGATTGATCTTCGCCCGGCTGTTGGCGGTAAACGGAAATTTGCCGACCTTGAATGCGCGACCTTCGGCCTTCAACTGTTCTTCGGTCTTGCCGACGCTGGCCAGCTCCGGCTTGGTGTAGATCACGTTGGGGATCAGGTCGTAATTGACCTCACCAGCCTTGCCGACGATCTGTTCGACGCAGGCCATGGCTTCGTCTTCAGCCTTGTGGGCAAGCATCGGTCCGGAGGTGACGTCGCCAATCACCCAGACGCCCGCCGCTTCGGTACGGTGCCCCTTGTTGGCGAGCATGCCGCGTTTATCGGTGGCGAGGCCGACGTTCTCCAACCCCAGACCTTGGGTATAAGGCCGACGTCCGATCGCCACCAGCACGTAATCGGCCTCCAGCGACTCGGCTGCTCCACCTGCGGCAGGTTCGACGCTGAGCTGCACGCCGGTTGCGGTCGTCGTGGCGCTGGTCACTTTTGAACTCAATTTGAAACTGATGCCCTGTTTGCTCAGTGAGCGTTGCAAGGTTTTTCCTGCTTCGCCATCCACACCCGGACAAATCCGGTCCAGGTACTCGACTACGGTCACTTGAGCCCCCAAGCGCCGCCAGACGGAACCAAGCTCCAGCCCAATCACCCCGGCGCCGATCACCACCAGATGCTTCGGCACTTCTGTGAGTGACAGTGCGCCGGTGGAATCGAGGATGCGTTGGCTATCGATGTCCACCCCAGGCAGGGGAGTGGGTTCGGAACCGGTGGCGATAATGATGTCTTTGCCGAGCAGTTCGGTCTTGCCGCCAGCGTTATCCGTCACGGTGACTTTGCCCGGCCCGTCGATGTGGCCCCAACCCTTGATCCAGTCGACCTTGTTTTTGCGGAAGAGAAATTCGATGCCTTTGGTCAGCCCGGTCACGCTTTCATCTTTCTGTTTCATCATCTGGGCGAGGTTGAGCGTGGGTTTGACCTCGATCCCAAGGTTGGCGAATTCCGCTCCCATGGCTGCATCGTAAAGCTCCGAGGCGTGCAGCAATGCCTTGGACGGCATGCAACCGACGTTCAGGCAGGTACCGCCGAGCGTAGCGCGTCCTTCTACGCACGCCGCCTTCAATCCCAGTTGGCCTGCTCGAATCGCTGCGTTATAGCCACCGGGGCCACCACCGAGTATCACGACGTCATAGGTGCTCATGGAAGTACTCCTGGATTGAAAGCGGACGGGGAGGGGTAAAAGTAGCCTTTGAATAAAATTACGAGCGTAATATGTGCGCTCCGATGCATTTCGGTCAAGGCTTCAGCTTGGCGACAGGTTGAGCATCTTTAGATAGGGCGATTGAGCACGAAAATTTCACCAGTACTGTTATATCGTTACGAGATACCCCGCGGGGCAATGCTAAATACTGGAGTGGTATGCAAGTCGATCTCGAAGAGGGTGGTGATGGAGCGCAGGCGGCCAGGCTGCCGCGTTTTCAGCAGGCAGTTTTTCAGGGGCGACGATTGCGCCTGCTCGCCATCGGCCTCGGCGCGCTCGCGGCAATGGGCCTGGTGCTGGGTTTTTTTGTCGGGCTGTTTGCGCCGCAATCCCTTTGGCCTGCGCTGTTGTTCAATCAGAGCGCCGCATTGCTGGTGCTGGTCGCTGGCTTGCAATCGGCCTGGTGGGTCACGCAATGGCGTGCGCAGGCGATGAATCCCTTGGCATCGGTGGTCGCCGCTGATGAATCTGAAGTACCAGTGGGCTGGTACGAACGGCTGCTGGAGCGAATCAGTCAGCGCTGGCTGAAGCTACTCAGGCAAATCGGAGCCCCGACACTGTGGCTGGCCGGTTGGGCGCTGCTGGCGTTGTTGTGCGTCGAACAGGCATGGACCCTTGCTTTGCCTTCCGCAGCGCTGGGCATGTCGGCCACTGTCAGCGCGACCCTGGGGTTGTTGTTGGCCTTTGGTCTGTTGGTTCTCGAGCGTCAGCTTGCTCAGGAAAATACTGCTCAATGGCCCGAGGCAGGCGCCTTGGCGCAGCTGACCCGCGTGGCGATCATCAGCCTGATTCTTGGAGCGTTTTGCCTGCTGTTCGGCAGTGAGACTTCGGTTTGGCCGGTGCGTCTGGCGGTACTGATCGGCCTGCTGCCGGGCTTCGTTGCCTTCGAATTACTGCTGCGTGCCGTGCTGTCATTGTTCAGCCCGCGTCGCGAACAACTTGAACCTGCATTGCTGGCGCGTAGTTTTGTCGCCGACATGTTGCGCTGGCCGCCACGGCCATTGCAGGCATTGCAGAACGAATTGCACAACCGCTTCGGCATCGACCTGCGGCAAATTTGGGCCTTCACATACATGCGCCGGGCATTGTTGCCGGTGCTGGGGGTAGTAGGCATCGTCGGTTGGGTGCTGACCGGTGTTCACGAAATTCCGCTGCAAGGGCGGGGGATCTATGAGCGATTCGGTAAACCGGTGACGGTGTTTGGGCCTGGTCTGCATGCGGGTTTACCGTGGCCATTGGGGAGGGTGCTAAGTGTCGAAAATGGCGTGGTTCACGAATTGGCCACCAGTGTCGGCGAAACATCGGCCCCCGTGCAGGCAGACCCCGCCGAAGGCCCGGCGCCGATAAACGCCAACCGGTTGTGGGACGCCAGCCATGTGAATGACAAATCCCAGGTGATTGCCAGTAGCCGCGCAGACAAGCAGAGCTTTCAGATCGTCAACATGGACGTGCGTTTTGTTTATCGCATTGGTTTGAGCGATCAGGCGGCATTGGCTGCAACCTATAACAATGCGGATGTGCCGTCGTTGATCCGCAGCACCGCGAGCCGAGTTCTGGTTCACGACTTCGCGTCACGCACCCTTGACGGTTTGCTCGGTGAGGACCGGGTAGGGCTTGCCGAGGAAATCGGCCGGGCCGTGCAGGCCGACCTGCAGAAACTCGACAGCGGCGTGGAAATTCTCGCTACGGTCGTTGAAGCGATCCATCCCCCGGCAGGGGCTGCCAATGCTTATCACGGGGTGCAAGCCGCACAGATCGGCGCGCAGGCGTTGATTGCCCGTGAACGCGGAGCCGCCGCCGAAGCCACCAACCAGGCGCAGTTGCAGGCGAGCATTGCCCGGGATCAGGCAACGGCTACCGCCCATGAAATCAACGCGACGGCCAAGGCTGGCGAGCTGAAATTCAGCGCCGAGAAAAAGGCTTACGCCAATGCCGGCCAGGCCTTTGTGCTGGAGCAATACCTCGGTCAACTTTCCCAGGGCCTGGCCAGCGCCAGCTTGCTGGTTCTCGATCATCGTCTGGGCGGCAGCAGCAATGCTCCGACCATCGATCTGCGTACATTCACGTTGCCGGCTGACCCTGCGTCGTCGCGTAAAACTGCTCAGCCAGGAGTCGCCAATTGAGCCAGCTACATACCCATGATCATGCCAACCACAGTGGCCACGATCACAGCCATGGCGGCCATCACCACGGCCATCACCATCATGGTGATCCGCAAGAAGCCGGCCCGTTCCCCTGGCGACGCATGGGCTGGGCGGCGTTGTTGGTGGCGTTTGCCGTGGCGGCAGCAAGCCTGGTGCAAGTGCGTTCAGGCGAAGCCACGGTCATCACACGTTTTGGCAATCCATCGCGGGTGCTGGTAGAACCCGGGCTAGGCTGGCGCTGGCCGGCACCCTTCGAAGCAGCGATCCCGGTGGATCTGCGACTGCGCACCACGTCCAGCGGTCTGCAGGATGTGGGCACGCGGGACGGCTTGCGCATTATCGTTCAGTCTTACGTTGCCTGGCAGGTGCAGGGTGATCCGGACAACGTGCAGCGCTTTATGCGCGCTGTGCAAAACCAGCCGGACGAAGCGGCACGGCAGATTCGCACCTTCGTCGGCTCCGCGCTGGAAACCACGGCCAGTAGTTTCGATTTGGCCAACCTGGTGAACACCGATGCCAATCAGGTGCGCATCGCCGATTTCGAAGCACAGTTGCGCAAGCAAATCGATCAGCAGTTGCTGAACACCTATGGCGTGCGAGTGCTACAAGTTGGCATCGAGCGCCTGACCTTACCGTCGGTCACGCTCACTGCGACGGTCGATCGCATGCGCGCCGAGCGTGAAACAATCGCGACTGAACGCACCGCCATTGGCAAGCGCGAAGCGGCGCAAATTCGCTCCGCGGCGGAACGCGATGCACGAATCGTCCAGGCCGATGCCACGGTGAAAGCGGCGGACATTGAGGCGCAATCCAGGGTCGAAGCCGCGCAGATTTACGCGCGTGCCTACGCTGGTTCACCGCAGCTTTACAATTTGCTGCGCTCACTCGATACCTTGGGCACGGTGATTACCCCGGGCACAAAACTGATCCTGCGTACCGATGCCGCGCCTTTCCGGGCATTGGTTGATGGTCCGCCGACGCTGGAAAATAAACCCGGGTCGCAGCCATGAATTTGGTTCCACGTGGAACAAATGAGTTGAGTAGCCCGTGGATTCAGGCCGGACGCTTGGCGTTTTTCGCTCTGTATGCCGTGACAGTGTTGGCCGCTTTGGCTTGGGCGTTCTCCAATGTGCGACAAATCGACCCGCAAAATCGTGCGGTGGTTTTGCACTTCGGCGCTCTTGATCGCGTCCAGAATGCCGGTTTGCTATTGGCCTGGCCGCGTCCGTTTGAACAGGTGATTTTGCTGCCAGCGGCGGATAGGGTCATCGAGCGTCGAGTGGAGAACCTGCTGCGAACTGACGCCGCATTGCAGGCCGATCGCGCCGCCAGTTTTGCAACGCCGATCAGTGATGCGCTGGCAGGATCCGGTTATTTGCTGACGGGGGATGCCGGTGTGGTGCAACTGGATGTGCGGGTGTTCTACAAGGTCACAGATCCGTATGCCTTCGTGCTTCAAGGCGAGCATGTGCTTGCGGCCTTGGATCGTCTGGTGACCCGTAGCGCATTGGCACTCACGGCTGCACGAGACCTGGACACAATTCTGGTCGCACGGCCGGAGTTGATCGGCGCTGATAATCAGGCGGCAGAAAGGCGCGAGCGTCTACGGGGTGATCTGGTGCAAGGCATCAATCAGCGTCTGGCGCAATTGGCCGCGACAGGGCAGGGGCTGGGGATCGAAGTGGCGCGGGTTGACGTGCAGTCGAGCCTGCCGGCGCCTGCGATCAACGCCTTCAACGCCGTACTGACCGCCAGCCAACAAGCCGACAAGGACGTGGCCAACGCGCGCACTGAAGCAGAGAAGCTGACCCAGGCCGCCAATGAACAAGCCGACCGTACGCTACAAGTCGCACACGCTCAGGCGAGTGAACGGCTGGCGAAAGCCTCGGCTGATACCGCCACGGTGATCAGTCTGGCCAATGCGCAACAACAGGCCGCCGATCCGCAAATGTTGCTGCGAATCTACCGCGAGCGGATGCCGAAAATTCTTGGCCAGGCCGGCTCAGTCATTACGGTCGATCCGCAAGACGATTCCCGCCTGATCATTCAGGGAGCTGCACAATGACCGCTCAAACTGCCGCCGCACCGAGCATGTTGTCCTCGGCCGAACAACGCAGCGCTGCTCGCCAACTGACTTTGGCCATGCTTGCACTCGGCTTGCTCGCGTTGGGCCTTGTATGGCGCTGGTTGTCCCCGGAGCAAAGTGGGGTCAGCCAATTGTTGCTGGGTTTTGCTTCTGTACTGGTGGCCGTGCCAGTGATGCGTTCAGCCTGGTACAGCTTGCGGTATCCGAGCCTGCACGGCATCACCGATCAACTCATCGCCCTGGCGATGCTTGGCGCATGGGCGACAGGCGATCTGCTGACGGCTGCATTGCTGCCGATCATCATGATCTTCGGCCATGTGCTGGAAGAGCGCAGCGTGATCGGCTCGCAGGAAGCCATTCACGCCCTCGGCAAACTGACCCGCAGCCACGCGCGTAAGGTTCAGGCCGACGGCTCCATCGTCGAAGTCGACAATGGCACGCTCAGGGCCGGCGATCTGGTGGAAGTCCGTGCAGGTGATCGGGTGCCGGCGGATGGCCAGGTGTTGTCCGGGCAGGCGAGTCTGGACACCGCATCCATTACCGGCGAGTCGGTGCCGATGGAGGCGGGTGTCGGAATGGCGGTGTTCGGTGGCGCGATCAATCTCGATGGCCTGTTGCGCATTGAAGTGACACGGACCGGCGACGAATCGACCCTCGGCAAAGTGATCGCGCTGATGCAAAACGCCGAACGATCGAAGCCACCAATCACCCGGTTGCTGGAGCGTTACGCCGGGAGCTACCTGGTGCTGGTGTTGTTGCTGGCCGCAGTCACCTGGTTCATCACCAACGATGCCCAGGCCATGCTCGCGGTGCTGGTGGCTGCTTGCCCTTGTGCGCTGGTACTGTCGGCACCCGCTACGGCGATTGCCGGGGTAGCGGTAGCCGCTCGGCACGGCATTCTGATTCGCAGCTCGGCGTTTCTCGAAGAGCTGGCAGACCTGACATCGCTGGTGGTCGACAAGACCGGAACCCTCACCTTCGGCACCTTGCGCCTGCAATCCATCGAGAGCTCGCTAGCGGATCGCAACCCCGTCTTGAGGCTCGCCGCCAGCCTCGGTTCCGCCAGCAGTCACCCGGTCAGCCGGGCGCTCGCCGGGCTCGTCCCACCAGAGCATTTTCAGTTGCTGTCGGACATTCGCGAGCGTCAGGGTCTGGGCGTGGTGGCCATGACAGAGCAGGGCGAGGCTGCGCTTGGGCGGCCGGAGTTGTTCGCCCAATTGGGTATAGCTACCCCAAATGTTCCCGACCACGATGGCCCCATTGCCGGGCTGGCACTCAACGGTGAGTTTCTCGCTTGGCTGTTGTTGGCCGACAGTGTTAAACCGGAAGCGAAGGTTGCCTTAAGTGAGCTGAAGGACCTTGGATTGGGCCGACAGCTTTTACTCACCGGCGACCGGTACAGCGTCGCTCACACACTCGCTCGGGATGTCGGCATCAGTGAGGTTGAGGCGCAGGCCTTGCCCGAGGACAAATTGAATCGCGTGTTGAAAGAAATCGGTAACGGCTTTCGGCCTATGGTGGTCGGCGATGGCATCAACGATTCCCTGGCGCTCAAGGCTGGCGTTGTCGGTGTGGCAATGGGTGCAGGCGGGGCGGATATCGCGCTGGTTTCAGCGGATATCGTGTTGATCGGTAGCGACCTGCGGCGCCTTGGCACCTGCGTGCGCTTGAGTCGGCAATGCCGTCAGACTTTGCAAGTCAACGTGATTATCGGTTTGGGCTGGACTTTGGCGATCGTTGCTTTCGCGGCGTTCGGCTGGCTCGGGGCAGCAGGGGCGATGATCGCTGCGTTGCTGCATAACCTCAGTACGTTGCTGGTGTTGGGCAATGCTGGGCGTTTGTTGCGATTTCAGGAGCCGCTGTTCAAGCTCAATGAAGAGCGGTTTTAACAATACAGAACTGTGGGCCGGATTTGCAGTCATTTAGCTAAGAGCGGTCATTTCTGCGAATTCGCAACCGTTGTATATTCGTAGAGTGCCGCTATGAAATCGATAGCCAGTTGTTTTTCCAGGATGGTCTAACCTCTCAGCAGACGTCTGAAACAAGGGGGATTTTCCATGCTCGCGCAACTTCCACCGGCCTTACAGAATCTGCAGTTACCGCTACGCCTGCGACTCTGGGACGGTCATGAATTCAATCTGGGGCCGACGCCCAGTGTCACAATTGTGGTCAAGGACCCACAAATGGTCACCCAGTTCACCCACCCTAGCCTGGACGCGCTCGGGGCTGCGTTTGTCGAGGGCAAACTGGAACTCGAAGGTTCCATCAGCGATGTGATCCGCGTGTGCGATGAATGGAGTCAGGCGTTGCTGGATGAGGACGACGGCAATCAGCCGGTCCGCACCATGCATGACAAGGAGACTGACGCCAAGGCAATCTCCTACCATTACGACCTCTCGAACGCCTTTTACCAACTGTGGCTCGACAGCGACATGGCGTATTCCTGCGCTTACTTCGAGACAGGCAGTGAATCCCTTGAACAGGCCCAACAGGCAAAATTCCGTCATCTGTGCCGCAAGTTGCGCCTGCAACCTGGCGAATATCTGCTGGATGTCGGCTGCGGCTGGGGTGGGCTGGCCCGGTACGCTGCTCGTGAGTTTGGTGCGAAGGTGTTCGGTATTACCCTCAGCAAGGAACAACTGGCCCTGGCCCGGGAGCGGGTAAAAGAGGAAGGGTTGGAGGACCTGATCGAGTTGCAGTTACTCGACTACCGCGACCTGCCTCAAGACGGACGCTTCGACAAGGTGGTCAGTGTCGGTATGTTCGAACATGTCGGGCACGCGAACCTGGCCGAGTATTGCAAAACCTTGTTCGGCGCAGTGAAAGAGGGCGGGTTGGTGATGAACCACGGGATCACCGCCAAGCACACCGATGGGCGTCCTGTGGGACGCGGTGCGGGTGAGTTCATTGAGAAATACGTGTTCCCCAATGGAGAACTGCCGCACCTGTCGATGATCTCTGCCGAGATCAGTGAGGCAGGCCTGGAGATCGTCGATGTCGAGAGCCTGCGCCTGCATTACGCACGGACCCTGGATCACTGGAGCGAACGTCTGGAAGACAATCTGGAGGCCGCCTCGAAACTGGTGCCGGATCAAGCCCTGCGCATCTGGCGCCTGTACCTGGCCGGTTGTGCCTACGCGTTCGCCCGCGGCTGGATCAACCTGCACCAGATTCTCGCGGTGAAGGCCCACGCCGATGGCAGCCATGAGCTGCCCTGGACGCGAGACGATATCTACAATCCCTGATCCCTAGAGAATGGGCGAAATAAGCCGGGCGACCCGCATGCCGATTTGCTGCAAGCGACGGGTCTCCCGGCCTTCTTCCTTGGCGATTTCGTGAGCCTGGTCGAAGTCGTCGTTTAGCATTTGCTCCACTTGGGCAGCAAACGCTTTGTCGACCGTCAGTAGCATCACTTCGAAATTCAATCGAAACGATCGGTTGTCCATGTTGGCACTGCCAATGGCGCTGATTTCACTGTCGATCAACACCACTTTCTGATGCAGGAACCCGGGTTGGTAGCGGAACACCCGCACACCAGCGCGCACGGCTTCAAAGGCATAGAGGCTGGAAGCGGCGTAGACGATTCGGTGGTCGGGCCGCGACGGCAGCAGGATTCGCACATCCACCCCGCGCAAGACCGCCAGGCGCAACGCTGCGAGTACCGCTTCATCGGGGATGAAATAAGGGCTGGTGATCCATACCCGTTCGGTCGATGCGTGAATCGCTTCGACGAAGAACAGTGAACAGGTTTCGTAGGCGTCCGCCGGGCCACTGGCGAGTACCTGGCACAGCACTCCGTCGTCCGGGTAAACCTGCGGCAGGATCAGCGGCGGTAATTCTCGAGCCGCCCAGAACCAGTCTTCGGCGAAGGACTCTTGCATGCAGGCCACCACCGGTCCCCGTACTTGCACATGGGTATCGCGCCACGGTGCCAGCGGTGGTTTCTCGCCCATGTATTCATCGCCAACGTTGTGGCCACCGACGAAGCCGAGCATGCCGTCGACGACCACGATCTTGCGGTGGTTGCGAAAGTTGACCTGGAAACGGTTGAGCCAGCCGCTGCGGGTGGCGAAGGCTTTGACCTTGACGCCGCCATCGCGCAGTGACTGGACGTAACCGTGGGGCAGGGAGTGGCTGCCAATTCGGTCGTAGAGCAGGTAAATCGCCACGCCTTCGCTGGCTTTGTGCAGGAGCAAGTCATGCAGGCGACGGCCCAGCCGGTCATCGTGGATGATGAAGAACTGGACCAGTACGGCTTCCCTGGCCTGGTCGATGGCGTGGAAAATCGCTTCGAAGGTCGCCTGTCCATTCACTAGCAAGCACACTTCGTTGTTTGCCAGGCACGGCATGCGTCCCAGTTTCGGCATGGCCCTCAGCGACGCGTAGGCGCTGGATGCGCGAGCGGTGAGGGCTTCCTCCACCCATGGCCGCCAGTTCAGCTCGGAGACCGCCTTGCGCATCTCCTCGTTGGCTTGGCGCCGAGCCTTGATGTAGCCGTCGAAGGAGCTGCGCCCGAATACCAGGTAGGGGATGAGAGTCAGGTAAGGCATGAACAACAATGACAAGGCCCAGGCAATCGAGCCTTGCGCGGTGCGGACGGTCAACACGGCATGGATTGCTGCAATCAGGCCCAATGAGTGCAGCAGCGCGATGACATAACCAAAGACATGGGGTCCAAAATAATCCATGGGGGCAACCTTGCTCCTGAAGATTCAATGCTTAACAGACCATGTTCCGTGCAGAATGTCGCTATTTAATTGGCCCATGAACCGAAGCCCGCTGGCGACGTCTAACGGCCACTACTGATCAGGAGTTACTCGATGAACGTTCGTCTGCTGGGTTTGGCCATGGCATTTGGTTTGGCACTTCCTGTGGCTGCTCAGGCGCAGATGCTTCAGCCAGGTTTGTGGGAATTGACTTCGAGCAACATGAAAGTTGATGACCAGAACCTGCCGGATCTGCAACTGATCCTGGGTCAAATACAAAGCCAGATGACTCCTGAACAGCGCGCGCAGCTGGAAAAACAGGGCATCACCATGGGTGGCAAAGGGATTCGGGCGTGCTTGACGCCAGAGCAGGTCAAGAGCGACAACATTCCGCTGACCGACCCACAATCGGGCTGCAATCAGGAAATCACCGAGCGCACCGGTAATCAGTGGAAGTTCCGTTTCAGCTGCCCGAAAGCACAGGGCGCGGGTGTAGCCACCTTCCTCAGTGATCGTGAGTTCACCACCAAGGTCAACGGTACGTTCAACGCCACCGGCATCCAGCAGAAGGGTAGCCTCGATACCCGCGCGGTCTGGTTGGGACAGGACTGCGGCACCGTAAAACCAAGAGCCTAAACCTCATCGGGGCGAGCCTTGCTTTTTTGTAGGAGCGAGGCTTGCCCGCGAAGACGTCCGTTCAGCCACCTCCAATCCCCGGCTGACCTAACCACTCGCACACCGCCTCAACCTTCATCCTGCCAAAATCCTCTCCATTGCGATTGCGCACGCTGACATACCCGCCAGCTCTTTCCTGTTCACCAACCACCACCAGGTACGGCACCGTCTGACTGTGATGTCGAATCTTGTGGCGAACTTTTTCGTTACGCAGGTCCGCCAGGGCACGCACACCACTGCGGCGCAAGTGTTCGGTAACTGCGTGTGCGTAACTTGCCTGCCGGTCATCCATGCTGACCACCACCACATGGGCTGGCAGGCGCCAATGCTGCAGCTCGTGGTGGTTGGACCAGCAGGTACCATAGATCCTTTGCTGCAAGGTTCCGTTGATGTGATCGAGGGCGAAAGCTTGTAAGACCCTGGTGGTGGGCACATGAGGGCCGCTCGTCACATAGTCGGTATCCCCCAGGCGATACAGCGACAGATCGGCGCAAGAGGGCGAGTGGTTGCGATTGCGACGGATCGAGTGGTTGGCCGCCGCCAATGATTGCATACGCGCTTCGATCAGCGGCAGGTCAGCGGTCCTCATTGGACGTTCGACAGCGAACTCACAATAGAACCCGTCACCCAACGCCGAGCCGGTTCGCAATTGAGCATGGGAATGCAATTGCTTGACTGCCATCGCCAGCATCAGCGAACAGGAGCGCCGGAGGATCTCCAGGCCGTCGGGTTCCTGGGGCGTAACGATGCTGACCCTGGCATTGGCCCGGATCACGAACTCACAGTCGACCAACAGGCCGTCCACCCGACCCGCTACTGCAGCGTTGGCCAGCCCGGGGCCAATACTCGCGGCAATCTCATGTACGGACAGCGGTTGATCGTATTCACGCAATGAACCATCGGGCAGAGTGATCTGGATCATAGTTTTTGTTCTCGAATGCTTCGATCACATGCGTCAGCGGCTTAACCTTAGATCCAAAACCCGGCCGCTGTCATGTAGACGATTGTCGTGCCCACTCAAAACTCTTTCTAGAAAGCCCTGTAGGCGCGCAGCAGATTGATTGTTGATGCGCGCCATAACTTCGGTACAGAGCCTGGCGCAATGCCTGTAAATGGATTATGCGGCCTCCCAGTTCCACCGACTCTCGGCAACGGCATCGTGGGCATGCAGGCTTTCAGCATGGATGACGCGTATCTGGAACCCACTGACGCCGGGTGAGCGTTTCAGGGCCAGGTTCAAGCGTCGAGCAGCGTCTTCGCAAAACATCAGGTTCTGACCATTAGCCAAGGCGAACGCCTGTTCATCAGCCCGTTTGACAGCGGTTTGTACGGCGGTGCCGAGGGCTGCCTCGGCGTCGTTGATGATTGCGACCAGCGGCAATTCATCCAGGCTCTCGTGCAATCGCAGACTCAGTTGCGCCGTACTGCGTTGACTATGGGGCGTCGCAACAATGCCTTCAGGGGAACCGAGCCAAGCGAGTACTTCGTCGTGATGCAAAGTCCGGTTGGCAAAATCATCGACGAATTGCTGTTGGATCAGTTGTCGGGACAGCGCGGCTGAACAAGGACAGGTTGAGGAATAAGGCAGTGCCATTTTTAGTTCCACGTGGAACATCTGGTTTTTCAAACGTGCTTCGATGCTGACGGGATAGCTTTTCCAGCCAGACAGAGGACTGACCAATGCCGGTCTTTTCAGCAGCAAATCGGTGTGAATAGTCAGGTAGGCGTTGTTTGATAGCCCTTCGTGACTGATCAGGAAACTATGCAAAACCCGTCGTAGCAGACCGGGCGAGAGCGTTTCTTGCTCAAGCGTTTCCAACCCCAGATACAGCCGCGACATATGAATCCCACGCGCCTCGCCGTTATCGAGGCTCACACCCGCGTCGGCCGTCGCAGGCAATTTTTTGCCGTCGAGTAAAACAGGAAGAGCAATGCCACACATGCCCACCCATTCCAATGGGTGGGCTTGGCGTAAAGCCTGCGCGGCGATATCCGGCAGAGTCAGCGCATTCATGAGCAGGTCCATAGTGGAGTTTGTTGTGTAATGTTATATGATAACATTAAGACAAGCCCGATAATTTCACCGGGTACCCTGTGAGGAGCTTCTGATGCCAAATCGCCTTCCCGTGACAGTCCTCTCGGGCTTTCTTGGAGCCGGAAAAAGTACACTTCTTAATTACATACTACGTAATAGAAATGGTCTGCGCGTTGCTGTCATCGTCAATGACATGAGTGAAATCAATATCGACGGCAGTGAAGTCCAGCGCGATGTCAGTCTCAATCGTGCGCAAGAGAAACTTGTGGAGATGAGCAACGGCTGCATCTGCTGCACGTTGCGGGAAGACTTGCTGAAGGAGGTTAGCTCGCTCGCCGGGGAGGGTCGTTTTGATTACTTGTTGATCGAATCAACTGGCATTTCAGAGCCGCTGCCAGTAGCGGAGACCTTTACCTTCCGCGATGAAAACGGCCAGAGCCTCACCGACATCGCCCGGCTCGACACGATGGTTACCGTGGTCGATGGCATGAATTTCCTGCTCGATTTCCAGGCTGCCGAAAGCCTGGCGTCACGTGGCGAAACGCTGGGCGAGGGAGATGAACGCGCGATCACTGATCTGTTGATCGAGCAGATCGAATTCGCCGACGTCATCCTGATCAGCAAGATCGACTTGATCAGCAGCCGAGAACGCGAGGAACTGACGGCGATTCTTGAACGCCTCAATGCGCAGGCGCTAATCATCCCGATGGTCATGGGCGAAGTGCCGCTGGAGAAGATCCTCGATACCGGTCGTTTCAACTTCGAGAAAGCGGCGCAGGCACCGGGCTGGTTGCAGGAAATGCGCGGTGAACACGTGCCGGAAACCGATGAATATGGCATCGCGTCCTACGCCTATCGCGCGCGTCGCCCCTTTCATCCGCAACGCTTCTTCAATTTCATCGATGGCCCGTGGCTCAATGGCAAGCTGTTGCGCTCCAAGGGCTACTTCTGGTTGGCGAGCAAACACACGGATGCTGGCAGTTGGTCCCAGGCCGGCGGAATGATGCGTTATGGTTTTGCCGGGCGCTGGTGGCGTTTCGTGCCGAAGGATCAGTGGCCGCAGGATCAGGAAAGCACCGCCGCCATCCTGCAGAACTGGGACGCTGATAGCGGCGATTGCCGGCAGGAACTGGTGTTCATCGGCCAGAACGTCGATTTCGCGCAACTTGCCGCCGAGCTGGACGATTGTCTGTTGAGCGATGAAGAGATGGCGCCAGGCGCAGAGAGCTGGTGCTCGTTGCCTGATCCGTTTGGCCCTTGGTATGAAGAGGCCGCTTGATCCTCAAGGCTCGAGCCAGGTTCCCTGGCTCTGGGCTTCGCAAAACGGCTTCAAATACGCCGCATCCGTGGCAACGCCGTAATAGTGAATATCCTGCCGGTAAGGCATATTGGCGACTTGGGCGTTGCTGCACAGGCCGAACGCCCCACCAGGGCATTGGTCGACGTACTGCACTTCGACTTTCTGCCCTGCAAGGGTTGGCTGGCAGAATCCATCGGCGAACAGTTTTTGCGGAATGTTGCGGTTTTGCTGGCAGACTTTCACGTCAAGCCGTTCCGCCTGGCTGTGGACCACGCAAGCCTGGGCCAGCGCCTCGCCACTATTGAGCGCCAGCAGCAACGACACGCCTATCCACCGCATTCTTACCTCCCAAGACACCTTCGATCATGTTGCAGAACATTCCCACCCATGTCATCGCCGGGCCACTGGGGGCCGGCAAGACCAGCCTGATCAGCCACCTGCTGGCGCAACGTCCCGCTGGCGAGCGCTGGGCGGTGCTGATCAACGAATTCGGACAGATCGGTATCGATGCCGCGTTGTTGACCCGTGATGCCGATGGTATCGCACTGGGTGAAGTGGCCGGGGGCTGTTTGTGTTGCGTCAACGGTGCGCCGTTTCAGGTCGGTCTCGGCCGTTTATTACGCAAGGCGCGACCGGATCGACTGTTCATCGAGCCGTCCGGGTTGGGGCATCCGGCGCAGTTGCTCCGGCAGTTGCGTGAAGCGCCGTGGCAAGGTGTCCTGAGTGTCCAGCCCTGCGTTCTGGTACTGGACGCCAAGGCGCTGGCTGCTGGCAAGCCGCTCCCGCCGGCGCAACAGGAGGCGTTGGAGAGTGCCGGCCTGTTGCTGCTGAACAAGGCGGAACACCTTGATGAAATCGCTCGGCAACGCCTTGTCGCGCAGTTGCCGGAACGCCCATTGTATTGGGCGCACCATGCAGCCTTGCCATTGAGCCAATTGCCTGGCCTGGCCGCGCAGGCTGTGGCGGGTGTGGATAACTTCGTGGCGCCCAAGGGGTTGGCACAGTTGCCGGCGATCTGGACCGATCCGGCGCTACCGATTTGCTTGAGCCAGGCGCAGGAGGACAGCTGGAGCATTGGTTGGCGCTGGCATCCGAGCCAGACCTTTGACACTAACAGGATCGCTCGGTGGCTCGCAGGCCTTGATTGGCGGCGGGCCAAGCTGGTTATCCACAGCGTCGAGGGGTGGATGTCGGCGAATGCGCTGGATAATGCGGCGCTGGAATGGCGGTCCAGCGAATGGCGCCAGGACTCGCGGATTGAGCTTATTTTCAGTCAGATGCAGGATGTTGAGGTGCTGCAACGAGGACTGGATGGCTGTCGGTTGGGGTGAGGAACAAAAGATTGTCCGAACGCGGCCCGAACCTGCGGCAGCTTCTACAGGGATCGCCAGTTGCGTTAGTTCAAGGCCGCCACTTGGTATGTTCCTGCCGCCACTGGCTCAACTCGATCACCTCGGCACGCGGCTTGACCACGTCGACCACCGTGGCGGTGTCGTCGAATGGCACAGGATAAGGCGCCAGTTCGATCTGTGCGCTGTGTGGGCCGAATTGGGTGATGGTACCGTTGTGGCGGGTTTCGCCGGTTACAGTGAATTCGAAGTTATACACACGGGCCAATCGTCGCCGACCATTGGCATCCTTGATGAACGCGATTTTTTTCAATGCTACGTTGCCATCCAGCAACTCGATCCCAAGCTTGGCGCAATGCTGCTTGACCCGCTCGAGTGCGTGTTCGCGCAAGCCGTGGTTGTGCCATAGCCAGGCAGCCGCGGTAGCGAAAAGCATCAGCACTAGAATATTTCCAAGGGTCAGCATCTACAGGGCGCTCCAACAAGATAGTGTCAGCTTAACTGTGTCGTTGGTCTGTCGTACAGGCTGCGTTTAGTCGCATACTGCGCGGCACGAATTTCAATCGTTTTACGGATAACTCACCGCATGAAACGTACACCCCATCTGCTTGCTATCCAGTCCCACGTGGTGTTCGGTCACGCAGGCAACAGTGCCGCGGTTTTCCCGATGCAGCGGGTCGGGGTGAATGTCTGGCCGCTTAACACCGTGCAGTTTTCCAATCACACCCAATACGGCCAGTGGTCGGGTGACGTATTGGCACCGCACCAGATTCCCGATCTGGTCGACGGTATCGCGGCCATTGGCGAGCTGGGCAATTGCGATGCGGTGCTGTCCGGTTACCTCGGCAGTGCAGCCCAGGGCAGGGCGATCCTGACGGGTGTGGCGAAGATCAAATCGATCAATCCCAAGGCGTTGTACCTGTGTGACCCGGTGATGGGCCATCCGGAGAAGGGCTGCAGCGTACCGGCGGAAGTCAGCGATTTCCTGCTGGAGGAGGCCGCCAGCGTGGCCGATTTCATGTGCCCCAATCAACTGGAGCTCGACAGCTTCTCGGGGCGCAAGCCGCAGTCGCTGTTCGATTGCCTGGCGATGGCGCGGGCGCTGCTGGCACGCGGGCCGAAGGCGGTGTTGGTCAAGCACCTGGATTATCCCGGCAAAAAAACCGATGTCTTTGAGATGTTGTTGGTGACGGCCGAAGGCAGCTGGCACCTGCAGCGTCCGCTGCTGGCGTTTCCGCGTCAGCCGGTGGGTGTTGGCGACCTGACGTCCGGGTTGTTCCTGGCCCGCGTCCTGCTGGGCGACAGCCTGGTGGCGGCTTTCGAATTCGCCGCGTCGGCGGTGCATGAAGTGTTGCTGGAGACGCAAGCCTGCGCCAGTTACGAAATGGAACTGGTTCGGGCTCAGGACCGGATCACCCATCCGCGCGTGCGGTTCGAGGCCACGCCGATCAGTTTGTAATCCGGTTACGGCGAAAAAAATCGCAGCCTGCGGTAGCTTCTACAGAGGCTGCGATCTTTTGCTTCAAGCGTCGCCCTTGATTTCCTGATAACGCTTTTCCAGCTCCTGACGAATCTGACGACGTTGCTGGGCCTGCATATAACGGCGCTTGTCTTCACTGTTTTGAGGTTGCAGTGGCGGCACCGGGGCGGGCTTGCGCTGGTCATCCACGGCGACCATGGTGAAGAAGCAGCTGTTGGTATGGCGTACCGAGCGCTCACGGATATTCTCGGTCACCACCTTGATGCCCACCTCCATGGAGGTGTTGCCGGTGTAATTGACCGACGCCAGGAAGGTCACCAGTTCACCGACATGGATCGGCTCGCGGAAAATCACCTGGTCTACCGACAAGGTCACCACATAGCGGCCGGCATAGCGGCTGGCGCAGGCGTAGGCCACTTCGTCGAGGTATTTGAGCAGGGTGCCACCATGAACATTGCCAGAGAAATTGGCCATGTCGGGGGTCATCAATACTGTCATCGACAGCTGGGCGTTTCCGGGTTCCATAGCGTTCTCACGGGTCAAGGCAAGGTTTGAGGGACGCACCTCTGCGGGCGCTTCAGCGGTTTTTTCAAACCAACAGATATCGGGACGCCGCGCGGGCGGCCGCCGTCACGCCTGATCGATCTGTTTCCATATATTGCACCGCCTTTTCGCCGGAAGTCGCGGTGTTACCCTGCAAAAGCCCGGACCAAGGGAAAAGTCCTACACGCAAAGCAGAATTTTACGCTGCTCGAATCGGACGCTTAGCCGCGTCCGATGATTAAGCCAATGCACCCAAGGAGCCCACGCGATGCATGCCATCAGTTTTATTCAGGATCTGGCAGTGATCATGTTGGTTGCGGGCGTGGTGACCGTACTGTTCCATCGGTTCAAGCAACCGGTGGTGCTGGGCTACATTGTGGCCGGCTTCATTATTGGCCCGCACACTCCACCGTTCGGCCTGATCCACGATGAAGAAACCATCAAGACCCTGGCGGAGCTGGGGGTGATTTTCCTGATGTTCTGCCTGGGCCTGGAGTTCAGCCTGCGCAAGCTGTTCAAGGTCGGTGCCACGGCGTTTATCGCGGCGTTCCTGGAAATCGTTCTGATGATCTGGATCGGCTACGAAATCGGCCGCTGGTTCGATTGGAACACAATGGACTCGCTATTTCTCGGGGCGATCCTGGCCATTTCCTCGACCACCATCATCGTCAAGGCACTCAATGACCTGAAGATGAAAAACCAGCGCTTTGCGCAGTTGATTTTCGGCGTACTGATCGTCGAAGACATCCTCGGTATCGGCATCATCGCCTTGCTGTCCAGTATCGCGGTCAGCGGCACGGTCAGTTCGGGCGAAGTGTTCTCCACTGTCGGCAAGCTTTCGCTGTTCATGATCGTCGCGCTGGTCATTGGCATTTTGCTGGTGCCGCGCTTGCTGGCGTACGTGGCCAGGTTCGAGAGCAACGAAATGCTGCTGATCACCGTGCTGGGCCTGTGTTTTGGCTTCTGCCTGCTGGTGGTCAAGCTTGAGTACAGCATGGTGCTCGGTGCGTTCCTGATTGGCGCGATCATGGCTGAGTCTCGTCAGTTGCTGAAAATTGAGCGCTTGATCGAACCGGTTCGCGATTTGTTCAGCGCGATCTTCTTCGTGGCGATCGGGTTGATGCTCGACCCGATGATTTTGCTGCAATACGCCTGGCCAATTGCGGTGATCACCGTGGCGGTGGTGCTCGGCAAGATGCTGTCCTGCGGCCTTGGCGCCTTCATCGCCGGCAATGACGGACGAACTTCGCTTCGCGTCGGGATGGGGCTGTCGCAGATTGGCGAATTCTCTTTCATCATTGCATCGCTGGGCATGACCCTGCAGGTCACCAGTAACTTCCTTTACCCGGTGGCCGTGGCGGTCTCGGTGCTCACCACGCTAATGACGCCCTATCTGATCCGCGCGGCCGACCCGCTGTCGATCAAGCTGGCCGCGGTGATGCCGCAACGGCTGGCTCGGGTGTTGGGGATGTATGGCGAATGGCTGCGCAGTATTCAACCGCAGGGCGAGGGTGCGTTGCTGGCTTCGATGATTCGGCGGATTTTGCTGCAGGTGGGGGTCAATCTGGCATTGGTGATTGCGATCTTCTTCGCCGGTGCTTACTTTGCCGAAGGCATGTCTACCTATCTGCAAGACTGGATCAGCGACTCGAGCTGGCAGAAAGCGCTGATCTGGGGTGGGGCGCTGCTGCTGTCGCTGCCTTTCCTGATTGCCGCGTATCGCAAGCTCAAGGCATTGTCGATGTTGCTGGCGGAAATGGGTGTCAAACCGGAGATGGCGGGTCGTCACACGCAGCGAGTGCGCCGGGTGATCTCCGAAGTGATCCCGATCCTCTCGCTGCTGGTGATTTTCCTGCTGCTGGCAGCCTTGTCGGCCAGTATTCTGCCGACCAACAAGTTACTGGTCCTGATCGCCGTGGTCGCGGCCGCCGTAGCGGCGTTGCTCTGGCGCTGGTTCATCCGAGTGCACACACGGATGCAGGTGGCCTTGCTCGATACCCTGGAAAACCACAAGGATTCGCCGGGGCATTGATCATGTGAGGGGCGTCGAACGGCTCAGCTTTCCAGCCAGACGTCCCGCGCCCAGTGCCATACCGATTCCCAGGTTTCTTCGGCGATCAGCTCTTCTTCGGCCTGCCAAAGCACTACGGTGCCGTCTTCTTCGACGCAGTAGTAGTCGTCGCCGTCCTGGCAGATCGGGATCAGGCTGCGATCGACGCCTGCATCCCAGGCGTTGGCGGCAACGTCCGGCAGGTAAGTGTGGGATTGCGGGTCCGTGACGGTGACGGGCTCCAGGCTGCCATAGACCACGTCGCTGACGGTCAGCAGGAACTCCCTGAAGACGAACGGAATGTCGATGAACAGTTGTTCTTCGATTTCGACCAGCAGATCTTCGTCGGGCAACTCCAAGGGGACCGGTACCGGTTCGTTGGCTTCACGCAGTTGTTCGATGATTTCTTCCACGTCCGGGATCCTCTTGCTTGTATGGCGCGGTTTATATGGGGCGGTTTATACAGTAGCTCGCTATAGATGCAACCGCGAAATAGAAAACCCCAGCCGAGGCTGGGGTTTTTATTACAACAAGTGAAGCGCGGAGGGGAATCAGCCGTTCTGGCGGATACCAGCCACCAGCCAAGGCTGGTTTTCGCCCTGTGCACGTTCCATGTTCCAGCTTTCGCTGAACACTTCGCCCTGGTCGAAACGCGAGGTCTTCGACACGCCGCTGAAGGTCAGGGTGGCGATGGTCTTGTCGGCACGATCTTCTACGCCGTCCAATTGCACATTCAGGTTATCAATGTAGGTGGACTGGAAGCCGTCACCCAGGTCAGCACGTTCGCGCTTGAGGAACTCCAGCATTTGCGGGGTCACGAACTCGGCGATCTTGTCCATTTCGTTCGCGTCCCAGTGTTGCTGCAGGGACTGGAAGTGATTGCGCGCAGCTTCGATGAAGTTGTGTTCGTTGAACCAGGCCGGAGCGTTGATTACCGGACGAGCGGCAACCGGTGCTGCCGCGCCACCGAAGATCGAACCGCCAGCAGGCTTCTGTTCGAACGCCTCACGCTGCATCGGCGCGTAGCCTGCCGGAGCCATTTGCGGCTGCTGCTTGCGACGACGAGCGGCAATGAAGCGGAAGACCAGGAACGCGATGACCGCCATGATCAGGATGTCGAGGATCTGCATGCCCTGGAAACCGTCGCCCATGAACATGGATGCCAGCAGGCCACCAGCGGCGATGCCGGCCAGAGGGCCGAGCCAGCGCGAAGCGCCACCGGCCTTGGCTGCGGCGCCCGCGGCACCGGCTGCACCAGCGGTCGCTGCAGCGCCGCCCATGCCTGGAGAAGAAGGAGCCATCTGGCTGGTCTGGTGTGTCGGCGCAGCGCCTGCGCTTTTGCCACCACCAAAGCGCTTGGCGGCATTGGCGTCGAGGCTCATCGTCAAGCCGATGCACAACGCCATGGCGATGCTAAGAAAACGTTTCATAAAGGGAATTCCCATTTGTGGAAGGCACGCGCGCCATGTTGCACAGCTGAAGTGTTACTGGCTAGCGGCAGAGTGTTTCGAGCTTTTGCCTGACAGGTTGCATTCAGCTTCAGTCAGTGCAATAGGGCTTGTTAACTTTGGTCTGTAGGAAAAGTGGATAAGTTCTGTAGGAAGATGTTTATCGTCGCAGCGCGAGCATGATGACGCCCGCCGTGATCAGGCCGATCCCACTCCATTGGCGCAGATCAAGCTTCTCGCCCAGCAGGACCACACCGAGCACGGCTACCAGCACCACGCTGAGTTTGTCCACAGGGGCAACCAGTGAGGCCGGGCCGACCTTGAGTGCGCGGAAGTAGCAAATCCACGAGGCACCGGTGGCAAGGCCCGACAACAACAGGAACAGGTAGCTTCTGGAGGAGATCGATCCTAAAGACTGATATTGGCCCGTGGCGCACAAAATCAAGGCCAGGCTGACCAGCACCACCACCGTGCGTATCAGGGTGGCGAAGTCTGAATTGACGTTTTCGACACCGATCTTCGCGAAAATGGCGGTCATTGCCGCGAATGCTGCCGATAACAGGGCCCAGAATGTCCAGGAAGAAAAGAAGCCTGAGCCCATGAGTCGTTTCCTTTCAGTTCAGACGATGCATAACCCTGTGGGAGCGGCGGTCTTTAGATCGCTTCCAGCTTGGCATACCCCAGCATCAGCCACTTGCTGCCTTCGCTGAAGTTAACCTGTACCCGAGCCGCCGCTCCGGCGCCTTCGAAGTTGAGGATCACGCCGTCACCGAAGATCGAGTGGCGTACAGTCTGGCCCAGGCTGAAGCCGGTCTGCGGAATCTCGCTGCCGCTGAACAGATTGCTGCCACTCATCGACTGATTGCCGCCGTACGGCCGGCTGACGCTGTTGGAAAGCCGTACTTCCTGAATCAGGCCCTTGGGCACTTCGCGTACGAACCGCGAAACCTTGTTGTAGGTCTCGCTGCCGTAGAGGCGTCGGGTTTCGGCATAGGTCATCACCAGGTTCTGCATGGCCCGAGTGATGCCGACATAGGCCAGGCGACGTTCTTCCTCAAGACGGCCGGGTTCTTCCAGGCTCATCTTGTGCGGGAACAGGCCTTCTTCCATGCCCACCAGGAACACATAGGGAAATTCCAGGCCCTTGGCGCTGTGCAGGGTCATCAATTGAATGCTGTCTTCGTGTTCGTCGGCCTGGGTATCGCCGGCTTCCAGCGAGGCGTGACCGAGGAAGGCTGCCAGTGGCGTCAGGTCCTCGTCCTCTTCGCTGTTTTCGAAGTTGCGCGCCGCGCTGACCAGTTCCTCAAGGTTTTCTACCCTGGCCTGGCCCTTCTCGCCTTTTTCCGCTTCGTGATAGGCGATCAGCCCCGACTGTTCGATGACGGTCTGGGTCATCAGGTGCAACGGCATTTCCATGCACTTGGCGGCAAGGTTCTCGATCAACTCGACAAACGCGCCCAGCGCGCCGGCTGCGCGGCCGGTAACGCCTTTATTGGCCACCAGCTGGCGCATCGCTTCCCACATCGACACATCACTGTGGCGGGCGTGGTCGCGGATCGCTTCGACGGTTTTCTCGCCGATGCCCCGGGCTGGCACGTTGATCACCCGTTCCAGCGCGGCATCGTTGCCACGGCCTTCGAGCAATCGCAGGTAGGCCATGGCGTTCTTGATTTCAGCACGTTCGAAGAAGCGCTGGCCGCCGTAGATGCGGTAGGGAATGCGCTCGCGCAGCAAGGCTTCTTCCAACACGCGCGATTGGGCGTTGGAACGGTACAGAATCGCGATATCGCTGCGAGCCAAGCCGGTTTTCAGCGCACTTTCGATGGTTTCGACAACGTAGCGAGCTTCGTCGTGTTCGTTGAACGCGGCGTACAGGTTGATCGCTTCGCCGTCGCCGCCGTCGGTCCACAACTCTTTGCCCAAGCGCCCGGTATTGTTGGCGATCAAGGCGTTGGCGGCCTTGAGGATGCCTGCGGTGGAGCGGTAATTCTGCTCCAGGCGAATGGTTTCGGCGTCCGGGAAGTCTTCGGAGTACTGGTAGATGTTCTCGATTTTCGCGCCACGCCAGCCATAGATCGACTGGTCGTCGTCGCCGACCACCATCAGACTGTCGCCACCTTTGGCCAGCAGGCGCAACCAGGCGTACTGCACGGCGTTGGTGTCCTGGAACTCGTCCACCAGAATGTGCCGGAAGCGCTTCTGATAGTGCGCCAGCAAGCCAGGGTGATCGCGCCACAGGTCGAGGGCGCGCAGCAGCAATTCGGAGAAGTCGATGACACCGGCGCGCAGGCACGCGGCCTCGTAGGCCTCATAAATGCTGCGCATGGTCGCCAGGAACAGGTCGCCGCTGGCTTGAATGTGTTGCGGGCGCAGACCTTCGTCTTTCTGCCCGTTGATGAACCATTGGGCCTGACGGGCGGGCCAGCGCTGTTCGTCCAGGCCGAGCTCGCGGATCACCCGCTTGACCAGGCGTTGCTGGTCGTCGCTGTCGAGAATCTGGAAGGTCTGGCTCAGGCCGGCTTCCTGCCAGTGCGCCCGCAGCAAGCGGTGCGCCAGGCCGTGGAAGGTGCCGACCCACATGCCGGCCGGGTTGATACCCATCAGCTGCTCGATGCGATGGCGCATCTCGGCAGCAGCCTTGTTGGTGAAGGTCACCGACAGGATGGAGTGGGGCGAGGCGTTTTCGACCTGGATCAACCAGGCGATACGGTGCACCAGCACTCGGGTTTTACCGGAACCAGCACCGGCCAGGACCAACTGACGACCCACGGAGGCAGCTACGGCCTGGCGTTGGGCATCGTTGAGAGAGTTCAGCAGAAGGGAGAGATCATCGCGCATCGGGCCATTCTAGGGGGCCGCGTCACCCCGGGCAAACCCCGCTTCGTTTTAGCCGATGAAAGTTACGCAAGGGACGACCGGTCAGTCATCGGCTGCAATCGTTTGCCGTGCCTGTTTGGCGGCATTTTGCCACCGCTGGCGGCTGATACTTTGGTCTGTTTTTTGATCGGGAGCAGTTTGGTCCGGGCATTGGCTTGTGTATGCTCCGTCGACGTTTCGGGCACATGCTCATCATTATAAGAACAAGAACACTGCCTATGACCCTCAGCTTCGACCTGTCGGGCCCTACTGTGGAGCCCAGGGTTATTCGTAAACAATACGCCATGGAAATGGCGGTCGAACGCACGCGTCTGTTGTATCAGGGGTCCTTGCTGCCCACGCTGTTCATGTTGATCAATGGCCTGGTCTGCGCTGGATTGCTCTGGAGTCCGCAGCGCTACTTCCTGGTCAGTGTCTGGCTGGTGTGGTTGCTGTCGCTGGTGGCATTGCGGGTGATCCAGGTGGCGGCCTTCGATTCGGCGATTCCCAACCGCCAGGCTCATCCGATCTGGCGGCGCATGTTTTTACTGGGCTCGGGTCTCACGGGCCTGACCCTGGCTGGCGCCGGTATTGCTCTGGTTCCTGCCGATAACTTTATTCAACAAGCCTGGGTCTTTGGCCTGATCGGCGCCGCGGCGCTGTCGGCCAGCGTGGCCTATGCGGTGAGTTTGCCGGCGTTCCTGTCCTTCACCTTACCCTGCCTGTTGCCGGCCATTGCCTATATGTTCTGGGGTGGGGATGAGCACGGTTGGGGCTGGTTCGGCTTGATTTTGCTGGGTGCGCTGAGTGTGGTTGCCTGGCAAGTGAACCGGCTGATCGATCGGGGCCTGTTGCGACGCTTCCAGAATCAGGCGCTGATCGAGAATCTGCAGCAGGCGCAGAACTGCAGCGATCAGCTCAATCAAAAGCTGGCCAGGGAAATCGATCAGCGTCGGCGTGCCGAAGACGAATTACGCGAAATCCAGGTCGACCTGGAAAACCGTGTCGCCCAGCGCAGTCTGGAGCTGGACGCGGCCAACCAGGCGCTGAGCAAGAGTGAGGCGCGCCTGGCACTGGCACTGAAGGCCAGCGAACTGGGGTTGTGGGACTGGAACCTGCAAACCGATGAAGTCCATCACACGCAGATCCAGGAATTGTTCGGCCTGGAGCCGGACCAGGTGACGGCATTATTGCGCCACCTCAAACCGCGCTTGCATCCCGACGACCTTCCTGCACTGAAAAAGGCGTTGGTCGAGCATTTGAAGGGGCGCACCGAGGATTACCAGATCGAGTACCGCGTGCGGCATGGCGATGGCCATTGGGTGTGGATCGAGGACCGCGGACGGGCGGTGGAACGTGCCGCCAACGGCCGGGTGATTCGCATGGTGGGCACGCGGCGCGATATCAGTGTCAGCAAGGTCCAGGAAGAGCAACTGCAACTGGCGGCGACCGTGTTCGAGGCCGCCAGCGAAGGCATTGTGATTTTCGATCCGAATTATGCCGTGATCGCGGTCAACCAAGCCTTCAGCCGGGTCACTGGCTATGAAATCGAGGAGGTTCTTGGACGCAACGTGGTCGAGTTGCCCTGCAGTCGCGATGCGCGCCGGCATTACGGTGCGATCCATCTAACCCTGGAGCAGCACGGCAATTGGCAGGGTGAGCTGGTGGAAACCCGCAAGAGTGGCGAGATGTATCCGCAATGGCTGCAATTGACCGCCGTACGCGATACTCGGGGAAATGTCAGTCATATCGTGGGCTTCTTCGCGGATCTCTCGGCAAGGCGAGAATCCGAGGAGCGCATGCGCTACCTGACCCATCACGACGAACTCACGGGGCTGGCCAATCGCTCGATGTTCCGCGAACGACTCAGCGAAGCACATCAGCGGGTACGCCAGGGCGGTTATCGCAGCCTGGCTTTGTTGCACATCAATCTGGATCGCTTCAAGCAGCTCAACGACAGCCTGGGTCATGAGGTGGCCGATCAGCTATTGCAGAAAATGGCCCGGCGCCTGGTCAACGCATTGCCCGAGGCAGACACCATCGCACGCTTGTCCGGCGATGAATTCGCCGTCCTGTTCAATGCCTACGGCAACCTCTCCAGTCTGGCGCGAGTGGCGACTCGCTTGTCGGCCAAATTGCGTGTGCCGGTGACCGTCGACGGTCATGAGCTGGTGGTCAGCGCATCCATGGGTATCAGCCTGTTGCCGGACAACGCCCGGGAAATATCCGCATTGGTCAGTCAGTCGAACATGGCTATGCAGCACGCCAAGCATTTGGGGGGTAACAATTTCCAGTTCTACACCGATAGCTTGCAAGCCAGCACCCTTGAGCGCCTGCAGCTGGAAAATCATCTGCGCAAAGCGGTCGAAGAGAAGCAACTGAAGGTGTTTTACCAACCGAAGCTGTGCCTCGCCACGGGCAAGCTCAATGCTGCCGAGGCCTTGGTGCGTTGGGACCACCCGACCATGGGACGTGTGCCGCCGGGGGATTTCATTGGCTTGGCGGAGGAGACCGGTTTGATCGGCCCAATCGGCGAGTTCGTCTTGCGCCAGGCCTGCTGGCAAGCCTGCGAGTGGCAGCGCCTGGGGCTTGAGGGAATTCGGGTGTCGGTCAATCTGTCGGTGCACCAATTGCGTCAGGGCAAACTGGTAAGCCTGGTGCGTCAGGTCCTGGAAGAAACCGGGTTGGCGCCGCATTATCTGGAGCTGGAACTGACCGAGAGCCAGTTACTCGACAGCGTCGAGCACATTATCGCGACGTTCCAGCAACTGCGTGATTTGGGCGTTACGCTGGCGATCGACGATTTCGGCACCGGGTATTCGTCCCTGAGCTACCTCAAGCGCATCCCGGTGGATTACGTGAAGATCGATCAGGCGTTTATCCGGGGCCTGGGAGAGGGTACGGCAGACGCGGCGATCACTCGGGCAATCATTGCGATGGCGCACGGCTTGAAATTGAAAGTGGTGGCTGAAGGCGTGGAACGGCTGGAGCAGCTTGAATTTTTGAAAGCCGAACATTGTGATGAAGTGCAAGGCTATCTGATCAGCCGGCCGGTTGAGGCCGAGGCCCTGGCACGGTTGCTTCAAGTACAAGGTGTAAGTTGATCGACGAGGTTTTCCGCCAGACACCTGATGTGTCTGGCGGAAAGTTTTAAAGCGTGGGAAACAGGCTGATGGGTAAGCTTCGATGTATCAGGCCAGCTCCCCACACAAGTCCAGTTCAATTAGCCGCCGGACCTCCGCAGGTTCAAGTCCTGCCCCCAGCAAGCCATGCAGCTTGCCGAACGCCGCTTCACGGGTCATGCCGCCACCTGAAAGCACACCGGCCACCCGCAAACGACTGCCCGCCTCATACACGTCCAGTTCTACGCCACCTTCGTGGCACTGCGTGACTGCCACCACCACGACGCCCGCGTCCCGCGCCCGTTCCAGGCTGGCGAGGAACCCGGGATTGTCGCTCGGCCCGGTACCGCTGCCGTAGCATTCCAGCACCAGGCCCTGAATACCGCTGTCGATCAGGCCATCGAGTATTTCGGCGCCGATGCCGGGAAACAGCGGTAACACTGCAACGTTCGCCTGTTGCCGGGCTTGGTTGTAATGCAGTTGCGCCGGAATCGAAGACGCTTTCGCACCACCACCCTGACGTTCCAGTCGCTTGAACGGATGACGGCCGAAACTGCGCACTTTCGCGCAATGGGTTGGGTCCAGCAATTCACCGTGGAAGTACAAGTGCACACCCGGAGCCAGGCCCTGGCCCAATGCAACCAGGGCGCCGCCGAGGTTTTCCCAGGCATCGCTGTCGGTCACGCCGGCCGGCAACATCGAGCCGGTAAAGCAAACGCGTGCGTGCAGGCCGAGCAATTGAAAGCTCATGGCGGCGGCGCTGTAGGCGAGGGTGTCGGTGCCGTGCAGGATCAGCACGCTGTCGCAACCTTGCACGTCCACGGCATCGACCACTGCTTCACGCAATTGCTGCCAATACGCCGGGGTCATGTTGGCGCTGTCGATCAGCGGCGACATTTCGCGAAAGCGCCATTGCGGTACCACGAGATCAGGCTGGCTGTGCAGGTACTCACGCATCCGCGCTTCGAAACCGGACGCCGGCGCCAGGCCGTGGGCACTGGCTTGCATGCCGATGGTGCCGCCCGTGTAGAGCACCATGACGTGCTGGGCGGCAGGGTAGGTCGAGGAATTCATGGAGCTGCTCCGAGAACGATGATGTCCTGTGGGAGCGGGCTTGCTCGCGAAGAGGGAGTGTCAGGCGACATTAGTGTTGTCTGATACACCGCTTTCGCGAGCAAGCCCGCTCTCACAAGGGATTTCGCACTTTAACCGATCAGCGTTGCGCTGCGGGCACGCCTTGCGGCACGGCTTCGGCCTTGGTGGTGACTGTAGGCGGATTGGCTGGCCAGGCCTGGCGATCCAGATCCAGGTCCGGGAACTTGCTCGAATCGAACACCGGCGTCTTGATCCCGGCTGCACGCTGGTCATCGTAGTCGCGCAGGATGCGCATGCCGACCTTGAACAGCAGGAACAGCGCGATCAGGTTGACGAACGCGAGCATCGTCATGGTGATGTCGGCAAAGGCGAACACGGTCCCGAGGTTTTCGATGGCGCCCCAGAAGATCAGCACCAGAACCAGCGCACGGTAGCCCATCAGTGCCTTGCGGTTTTCACCGATCAAAAAGCGCAGGTTGCTCTCACCCAGATAGTAGTTGTAGAGGATCGAGGTGAACACGAACAACGCCAGCGCCACGGAAATGAACATCCGGCCCCAGTCACCGACCACGGCAGCCAGGGAGTTCTGGGTCAGGGCAATACCGTCGCCTTCGAAGCCCGGGGTGTAGAAACCCGAGAGCAGGATCAGCAGGGCCGTGCAGGTGCAGATCACGAAGGTGTCGAGGAACACACTGAACGCTTGAACCACGCCTTGGGCGACGGGGTGCTCGACCGAGGCCACCGCGGCCACGTTCGGCGCGCTGCCCAGGCCCGCTTCGTTGGCGAATACGCCACGTTTAACGCCCATGATAATCGCGCTGCCGATCAGGCCGCCAAATGCCTGGTCAAGGCCGAAGGCGCTTTTAACGATGGTCATCAGCATGCCCGGTACCTGATCGAACTGCAGCACGATCACGTAGATGGTCACGCCGATGTACACCAGGGTTTTCACTGGCACCAGCAGGTCGGCGACCTTGGCGATGCGCTTGATCCCACCGATGAACACCAGGCCCAGCAGTACGGCAAGGCCAAGGCCGGTCCAGGTGGTGTCGAGGCCGAAAGCGTTGTTCAGCGAGTGGGTCACGGCATGGGATTGCAGGCCGTTGAAGGCGAAGCCGAAGGTGATCAGCAGCAGGAACGCCATGATCATCCCCAACCAGCGCTTCTGCAGGCCGTGCTGAATGTAATAGGACGGACCGCCACGGAAGGTGCCGTCGGCATCGGTGCGTTTGTAGAGTTGGCCGAGGGAGCATTCAAAGAAGCTGCTGGACATGCCGACCAGTGCGGTCACCCACATCCAGAACACGGCACCGGGGCCGCCCAGTGTCACGGCAATACCGACACCGGCGATGTTGCCTGCGCCGACACGACCGGCAAGGCTGAGCATCAGGGCCTGGAACGAGCTGAGTTGCCCAGCGCTGCTTTTGAGGCTGTCCCGGAACACCGCGAACATGTGGAAGAAGTGACGCAATTGAACGAAACGCGAGCGGATCGTGAAGTAGCTACCGAGCCCGACAATGAGCACGATCAGTACTTTCCCTGAGAGGAAGTCGTTAATGACTTCGAGCATGGTTATTCCTCGCTGTTTTTTGTGTAGGCAGATGCTGGCCAGGAAGAAACATCGTGTTACATCCGTTCGCGCACGGCATAACGGATCAGGCGAAGTTCGTCCCGGATTCATATCGCGGGTTTGTTGTTAGTTCGGGTTTCGCATGGGTTGTGGCCTCGCTACCGACGACCGCTCACGCGAAGAGGGGCGGCACTATACCGATGACAGTGCCGTCCGTCTGCACGGTTGTGGTGCAAGATCAAAAGATCGCAGCCTGCGGCAGCTCCTACAGGGACCGCATTCCCCCGTAGGAGCTGCCGAAGGCTGCGATCTTTTCGCTTGTAAAAAAAAGGGCTTGGAGAGAAATCTCCAAGCCCTCAAAAGGTGAGAGGTGTCTAGTCCCTCGACCTGGTGAGCGGTGCTACAGCGTTGGTTAAGCCTTCAGAGGCACCAGACGCGGGGCAATCATGTTTTCCGGGCGCAGGATGTCGGCGAGCATGGCGTCGTCGAGCAGACCTTCTTCGCGCACCAGTTCCAATACGCCGCGGCCGCTTTCGAGGGCGATGCGGGCGATACGGGTGGCGTTTTCATAGCCGATGTACGGGTTCAGCGCGGTCACCAGGCCGATCGAGTGCTCGACCAGTTCACGGCAACGTTCTTCGTTGGCGGTGATGCCGGTGATGCAGTGCTCGCGCAGCATGTCCATGGCGCGTTGCAACAGGCGGATCGAGTCGAAGATCTTGAAGGCGATCAGCGGCTCCATCACGTTCAGTTGCAGCTGGCCGCCTTCGGCCGCGATGGTCAGGGCCAAGTCGTTGCCGATGATCTGGAACGCTACCTGATTCACGGCTTCCGGGATTACCGGGTTGACCTTGCCTGGCATGATCGAGCTGCCTGGCTGACGCGCCGGCAGGTTGATTTCGTTGATGCCGGTTCGTGGGCCGCTGGACAGCAGGCGCAGGTCGTTGCAGATCTTCGACAGCTTGACCGCGGTGCGCTTGAGCATGCCGGAGAACAGCACGAAGGCGCCCATGTCAGAGGTGGCTTCGATCAGGTCGGCTGCCGGTACAAGCGGGTGACCGCTGATGGTGGCCAGGCGCTGAACGGCCAGGTGCTGGTAACGCGGGTCGGCGTTGATGCCGGTGCCGATTGCGGTACCGCCCAGGTTCACTTCGGTCAGCAGCTCGGGTGCCAAGGTCTTCAGGCGTGCCAGGTCTTCGCCCAAGGTCGTGGCGAACGCACGGAATTCCTGGCCAAGGGTCATCGGCACAGCGTCTTGCAGCTGGGTACGGCCCATCTTCAGGACGTGGCTGAATTCTTCACCTTTGGCGGCGAACGACTGGATCAGGCTGTCGAGGCTGGCCAGCAGCGCGTCATGACCCAGCAGCAGACCCAGGCGGATCGCGGTCGGGTAGGCGTCGTTGGTCGACTGCGCCATGTTCACGTCGTTGTTCGGGTGCAGGTACTGGTATTCGCCCTTCTGGTGACCCATGGCCTCCAGCGCGATGTTGGCGATGACTTCGTTGGCATTCATGTTGGTAGAAGTGCCAGCGCCGCCTTGAATCATGTCCACCACGAATTCTTCGTGGAAATCGCCGCGGATCAGTCGTGCACAGGCTTCGCTGATGGCCGCGTGCTTGGCTTCACTCAAGTGACCCAGCTCGCGGTTGGCGTCAGCGGCGGCTTGCTTGACCATGGCCAGGCCGACTACCAGCTTCGGGTAATGCGAGATCGGAACGCCGGAGAGACGGAAGTTGTTCACCGCTCGCAGGGTCTGGATGCCGTAATACGCTTGAGCCGGTACTTCGAGTACGCCAAGCAGGTCTTTTTCTGTGCGGAATGATGCAGCGGAGGACATGATAGAAATCATCTCAATATGGACCCGGGCTGTGCCGGAACACTGCAAATGCTAGGCTTGTGGAGAATTTTGGGCCAATGCTGTTAAACACTGGCCTATGCACATTCGGCATAATGCCCATGTGACGCCATGTTGACGGCGAGCGTGCGACCTAATTTGGTGCGTGTCCGGGAGGATGTGATGAATCTGGAAAGTAAATGGCTGGAGGACTTCAGTGCCCTGGCCGCCACCCGCAGCTTCTCCCAGGCAGCGGAACGCCGCTTTGTGACTCAACCGGCCTTTAGCCGCCGAATCCGCAGCCTCGAAGCCGCGCTGGGATTGACCCTGGTCAACCGCTCCCGCACGCCGGTCGAGCTGACGGCGGCAGGCCAGTTGTTCCTGGTTACCGCGCGTACCGTGGTCGAGCAGCTCGGTGAGGTGCTGCGCCACCTGCATCATCTGGAAGGCGGGCAGGGCGAAGTGATGCAAGTCGCGGCGGCACACTCACTGGCTCTTGGGTTTTTCCCTCGCTGGATCGCGCAACTGCGCAATGAAGGCTTGAACATCGCCACACGGTTGGTCGCCACCAACGTTGGCGACGCCGTGCATGCGTTGCGCGAGGGCGGTTGTGACTTGATGCTGGCGTTCTATGACCCGGACGCGGCCATGCAGATGGACCCTGAGATTTTTCCTTCCTTGCACCTTGGGCACACCGAAATGCTCCCGGTGTGCGCGGCAGACGAGCAGGGCAAGCCCCTGTTCGACCTGGAGGGCGAGGCAAGCGTGCCATTGCTGGCCTACAGCGCCGGAGCGTTTCTTGGGCGTTCGGTCAATGGTTTGCTGCGCCAGCGCGCGCTGCGCTTTACCACCGTGTATGAGACCGCCATGGCCGATAGCCTCAAGAGCATGGCCCTGGAAGGCCTGGGGATTGCCTGGGTACCACAACTGAGTGTGCGCGCCGAGCTGGCGCGCGGTGAATTGGTGGTGTGTGGTGGCCCGCAATGGCATGTGCCGCTGGAGATTCGTTTGTACCGCTGCGCGTTGGTGCGCAAAGCCAACGTGAGGTTGTTGTGGCGCAAGCTGGAAGGCGGGGCAGCGCAGGGCGCGACCAATTCTTGAACACAATGAAAACCCTGTAGGAGCGGGCTTGCCCGCGAAGGGGCCAGCAAAATCAACATAAATGTGTGATGTGTCGACGTTATCGCAGGCAAGCCAGCTCCAACAGGAATTCGTGGTGTACTGGATTGACCTTCAGGTCAATAAATCCGGTGCTTTGCGGTGGGTGACAGATGGTCGCAATGGGGGCTGTTTATCTGCTTCATTGAGGTATACTGCGCGGCCTTCGGCCGGTTCGCCTGGCCATAATTCGTACAATCAAGCCACGCATTCTGCGTGGCTTGTTGTTTTTTGATGCGCCTGCGGGCGCCCAGAGAGAAGAGGCACGACGATGAGTGCATTGGTTGGCGTGATCATGGGCTCCAAGTCCGATTGGTCCACCCTCAGCCACACCGCCGATATGCTGGAAAAGCTCGGCATCCCTTACGAGGTGAAAGTGGTCTCTGCCCACCGCACCCCGGACCTGCTGTTCCAGTACGCTGAAGAAGCCGAGGCGCGTGGCATCGAGGTGATCATCGCCGGTGCCGGTGGCGCAGCCCACTTGCCTGGCATGTGTGCAGCCAAGACCCATCTGCCGGTGCTGGGCGTGCCGGTGCAGTCGGCGATGCTCTCGGGCGTCGATTCGCTGCTCTCCATCGTGCAGATGCCAGCAGGCATTCCGGTCGCCACCCTGGCCATCGGCAAGGCCGGTGCGATCAACGCCGCCCTGCTTTCGGCGAGTATCCTGGGCGCCAAGCACCCGCAGTTCCACGCGGTGCTGAAAACCTTCCGTGCTGAACAGACAGACAGCGTCCTGGAAAATCCAGACCCACGCATCGCCTGAGGTTGTTGACGATGAAGATCGGTGTAATCGGTGGCGGCCAATTGGGTCGCATGTTGGCGCTGGCGGGAACTCCGCTGGGTATGAACTTCGCTTTCCTCGACCCGGCGCCGGACGCGTGTGCTGCCGCGTTGGGCGAGCACCTGCGCGCCGATTATGGCGATCAGGATCACCTGCGTCAGCTGGCCGATGAAGTCGATCTGGTGACTTTTGAGTTCGAGAGCGTCCCGGCGGAAACCGTGGCGTTCCTGTCGCAGTTCGTGCCGGTTTACCCGAGTGCCGAAGCCCTGCGCATCGCTCGTGATCGCTGGTTCGAAAAGAGCATGTTCAAGGACCTGGGCATTCCAACCCCGGCGTTCGCCGACATTCAGTCGCAAGCCGATCTGGACGCCGCCGTGGCTTCCATCGGTCTGCCAGCCGTGCTGAAAACCCGCACCCTGGGTTACGACGGCAAGGGCCAGAAAGTCCTGCGTACAGCTGAAGATGTGGTTGGCACTTTCGCCGAGCTGGGCAGCGTGGCTTGCCTGCTGGAAGGTTTCGTACCCTTCACCGGCGAAGTCTCGCTGATCGCCGTGCGCGCCCGCGATGGCGAAACCAGGTTCTATCCGCTGGTACATAACACCCACGACAGTGGCATCCTCAAGCTGTCCGTGGCCAGCACCGATCACCCGTTGCAAGCCTTGGCCGAAGATTATTCCAGCCGTGTGCTCAAGCAGCTGAATTATGTTGGCGTGATGGCGTTCGAGTTCTTTGAAGTCGACGGGGGCCTGAAGGCCAACGAAATTGCCCCGCGCGTACACAATTCCGGGCACTGGACCACCGAAGGTGCCGAGTGCAGCCAGTTCGAAAACCACCTGCGGGCGGTCGCCGGCCTGCCGCTGGGTTCAACCGCCAAGGTCGGCGAAAGCGCAATGCTGAACTTCATCGGTAAAGTGCCGGAGACCGACAAAGTCCTGGCCATCGCCGATTGCCACCTGCATCACTACGGCAAGGCATTCAAGGTCGGCCGCAAGGTGGGTCACGCCAATCTGCGCTGTGCAGACCGCGAAACGCTGGCCGCACAGATCCTCAAGGTCGAAGCGCTCATCGCCGAGTAAAACAGTTTCATGTGGCAGCGGCGGAACCATTCAGGGACCGCCGTTCTCTCATGGCAGGATGCCAAAGTCTGACTAGGCTTTGGACACTGCCATTTAATCAGAGGGAAATGCCATGGGAATCATCGGAACCATCTTTATCGGCTTGATCGTCGGCCTGCTGGCACGCTTCCTTAAACCGGGCGATGACAGCATGGGCTGGATCATGACCATCCTGCTTGGTATCGGCGGTTCGCTGGCAGCCACCTACGGCGGCCAGGCTCTGGGTCTCTATCAAGCGGGTGAAGGCGCAGGCTTCATCGGCGCACTGGTGGGCGCCGTCATCTTGCTGGTGATCTACGGCTTGATCAAAAAGAACTGACTCAAGCGACAAAGTCCTCTCGGCTGCGCAGCCCGGGAGGACTAGAATGCCCGGCGATCTCCTTAACCCTACCGGGCATTTTCATGCGACGTCTTCTGCTGACTCTTGTTTTACTGAGTACGGGCCTTGCCCATGCCGGCGAGCTGCCGGAAACCGACTGGCTCGAACTGATGCCCAAGTCGGACCAGAAAGCCCTCGAGGCCATGCCTGAAATCGACCACGACTCTCCGGAAGCCAATGGCACCTTCACTGAAAAAGGTGGCATGAAGCAGAGCAAGGGCTTGCCCGCGGTGATGTATTCGACCAAGACCGTAGCGTCCATGAACGACAAGGAAATCCGTATCGGTGGCTATCCGGTACCGCTGGAGTCCGACGCCAAGGGCCGCAGCACCTTGTTTTTCCTTGTGCCATACCCGGGGGCCTGCATCCACGTACCGCCGCCGCCACCCAATCAATTGGTGCTGGTGCGTTATCCCAAGGGTTTGAAGCTGGAGGATATCTACACGCCGCTGTGGGTGACCGGCACGCTGAAGATCGAGAAGGTCAGCAATGACCTGGCGGATGCGGCGTATGCGCTGGACGCGGCGAAGGTGAGGGTGGTGCAGGAATCGGACCTGTGATCGAGTGAAGCAAAAAGATCGCAGCCTGCGGCAGCTCCTACAGGGATCTGTGTAGGAGCTGCCGCAGGCCGCGATCTTTTGATCTTAAAGCACTTTGCTGCCAATACTCACGCCGAGTGTATGACTGGCCCCCGGAGCCAAAGCCACCACATCACCCATCACATTTGCCGTTTCAATGCACAGCATGCGTTGCCAGCCATCGTCGGCCATGTCGCTGAAAGCCGCGGCGCGTTCGGTCCATGGGTTCCAGATTACAGCCGAACGTGAACCGGAACTGGTGAGCTCGATACGCCGCTCCCAGGACGGGTCGACAATGCTGAGCTGGGTCGGCGTATCGAGGTAAATGCGATCGGTTTCGCCGGTAAAGTGCAAGTCACCGGACTGGGTCACGGTTTTCCAGTCGTCCAGCGTCTCGATATAGCTCAGCCCGTCCAGCCCTTCGACATGCACATTTCGCACATCACTGACGGCGAAATAGCTGTGCAGCGCCTGGCTGATCGTGACGGTGTCGGTGCCCTGGTTGTGACTGGTCAGGCTGATATGCAGTTGCTCATCCAGACGAATGCTCAACTTCAGGTCGACCTTGTGCGGCCAGCCAGGCAAGCCGCCTTCGGGGCAAGGCAAGAGGAACTCGATCTTCAGGCTTTCGCCCTCGGCCTCGATGCCGCCCAATTCCCAGTCGATCGCCCGTACCAGCCCGTGAGCGGCGGCGGGTTCGCTGCTGACGCGCATTGCCTGGACACTCTGCGGGTTGCGCGCCAGGTTGCCGAACCACGGCCAGCACACTGGCACACCGGCGCGGATGCTTTTGCCCGCCTTGAACATGGCCTCGTCGTTGAGCCAGATCAGCGGTGGCTGGCCGGCCACTTGATAGCTGAGGATGTGCGCGCCTTGCTGGGCCACCAGCAATTCGGCCTGGCCGTGGCGGATGCGCCAGCAGTTCAGTTCATCCAGTTTGACGGCTTCAACGTTGGGCGTGCTCATGGGACAGCTCTCGATCAGTAACAATGACTGCAATGGACCGCAAAACGCTTATCGGGTTTAACGCAGCCCGTTTTTAACGTGCCCGGGGCGGAACCGAACGAGTACGGCCGCTGCCATCGATGGCGACGAACACAAACACCGCTTCGGTAACTTTGCGCCATTCGCTGGACAGTGGATCGTCGCTCCAGACCTCGACCATCATCTGGATCGAGCTGCGGCCGATTTCCAGTGCCTGGGTATAGAAGGAGAGCTGGGCGCCCACTGCGACCGGAACCAGGAATGCCATGCGGTCGATCGCGACAGTGGCCACGCGACCGCCAGCCACCTTGCTGGCCATCGCAGTACCGGCCAAGTCCATCTGCGCCACCAGCCAGCCGCCGAAAATATCGCCAAAGCCGTTGGTTTCGCGAGGAAGCGCGGTAATTTGCAGGGCCAGGTCGCCTTGCGGGATCGGATCTTCTTGTTCGAGCTCTATCATGCGGGGGGTGCCTCTGACCCGTGACTCTTCGTTGTGTAGCGGATAAATAGCCGTCCTGGAAAAACGATTCATCCCCGAACTCACTGCGTTCGTCACGTTTTTCGTAAGGCGCCTAAAGGGAAACTCTGCGAAATCGCCTATGAACCTGACAGGCGTTTTCGCACAGCAACCCCTTACAAGCTATTACACAATTGCGAGTATATCGGTCGATAGACTCCGATACGACCGTCCGGTTCTCATTTTGCCCATCAAATACGCGCCTCTATGTGCTTTTTCGAACAATTTGCTATCGTGCCGGTCCTGCCCGAGCCCTTGCCAGCGTTGTTGGGGCGGCAGACCTGACTATAAGAGAAGCCCTTGCCATGACCACAGCGCCCTCGAGTATCGCGCAGCCTTCCCCATCCGCACGTCCGCTGACCCGCAACGACTACAAGACGCTATCGCTGTCGGCCCTGGGCGGCGCGCTGGAGTTCTACGATTTCATCATTTTCGTGTTCTTCGCCACGGTGGTGGGCAAGCTGTTCTTCCCGGCGGACATGCCCGAGTGGCTGCGCTTGATGCAGACTTTTGGCATCTTCGCCGCCGGCTACCTGGCGCGGCCACTGGGCGGCATCGTGATGGCGCACTTTGGCGACCTGTTGGGGCGCAAGAAGATGTTCACCCTGAGCATCTTCATGATGGCGGTGCCAACCCTGATCATGGGCCTGTTGCCGACCTATGCACAGATCGGCATGTGGGCGCCGATCCTGTTGCTGCTGATGCGGGTGATCCAGGGCGCGGCAATTGGTGGTGAGGTGCCGGGTGCCTGGGTCTTCGTTTCTGAACACGTACCGCAACGGCATGTCGGCTATGCCTGCGGCACCCTGACCAGCGGCCTGACGGCGGGTATCCTGCTGGGTTCCCTGGTTGCCACGGCGATCAACAGCATTTACACGCCAGTTGAAGTGGCGGATTACGCCTGGCGGATCCCGTTCCTGCTCGGTGGCGTGTTCGGTCTGTTCTCCGTGTACCTGCGCCGTTGGCTGCACGAAACTCCGGTGTTCGCCGAGCTGCAGCAGCGCAAGGCTCTGGCCGAGGAGGTGCCGTTGCGCGCGGTGCTGCGTGACCATCGCGGTGCAATTGCCATTTCGATGCTGCTGACCTGGCTGTTGTCCGCCGCCATCGTGGTGTTGATCCTGATGACCCCGACCGTGCTGCAGACGGTCTACCACTTCGCGCCAACCACCGCGTTGCAGTCCAACAGTGTGGCAATCGTGTTCCTGAGCATTGGCTGCATCATTGCCGGTGCGTTAGCGGATCGCTTTGGTGCGGGGCGTGTGTTCGTTGTCGGATGCACGGCGTTGCTGGCCAGTTCCTGGACGTTCTATCACAGCCTGGCCGACCATCCCGACTGGTTGTTCCCGCTGTATGCCCTGACCGGTCTGCTGGTGGGCACCATCGGCGCGGTCCCGTACGTGATGGTCAAGGCGTTCCCGCCAGTGGTGCGTTTCAGCGGCCTGTCGTTCTCGTACAACGTGGCCTACGCGATTTTCGGTGGTTTGACGCCGATGGTCGTCAGCCTGCTGCTCAAGGAAAGCCCGATGGGACCGGCGTATTACGTGGCGGTGCTGTGCGGGGTCGGGATTTTGGTGGGGGCGTATCTCTGGAAGAAAGGGCGCTAATTCACCGCCGATCGTTCCCACGCTCTGCGTGGGAACGCAGCCAAGGTCGCTCCGCGGCCCTTCCTAAAGCTGGAACGCGGAGCGTCCCTTGAGGCATTCCCACGCAGAGCGTGGGAACGATCTGTCGGCAGATGCTGGCCTTTCATCCAATTGTCATATTTCAGCCATAGAGTGTTCACACGGCCTGCTGATACTTGGCCCCGAATAACACACCCTATCTGCTAGGAGTAAGGCATGAAACTGAAGCGTTTGATGGCGGCAATGACTTTTGTCGCTGCTGGCGTTGCGACTGCCAACGCGGTTGCCGCTGTTGACCCTGCTATCCCGAGCTACACCAAGACCACTGGTGTGTCGGGCAACCTGTCCAGCGTCGGTTCCGATACCCTGGCCAACCTCATGACCCTCTGGGCTGAGAACTACAAGAAAGAATACCCGAACGTAAACATCCAGATTCAGGCCGCCGGTTCGTCTACCGCGCCACCTGCGCTGACCGAAGGCACCGCTAACCTGGGCCCGATGAGCCGCAAGATGAAGGATAACGAGCTGCAAGCCTTCGAAACCAAGTATGGCTACAAGCCAACCGCTATCCCGGTTGCCGTGGACGCCTTGGCTGTATTCGTGCACAAGGACAACCCGATCAAGGGCCTGACCATGGCTCAAGTCGACGCGATTTTCTCCTCGACTCGCCTGTGCGGCGCCAAGACCGACGTCAAAACCTGGGGTGATCTGGGCGTGACCGGTGACCTGGCCAACAAGCCGCTTCAACTGTTCGGTCGTAACTCGGTATCCGGCACCTACGGCTACTTCAAGGAAGAAGCCCTGTGCAAAGGCGACTTCAAGCCGAACGTCAACGAACAGCCAGGTTCGGCTTCGGTCGTGCAGTCGATCAGCTCCTCGCTGAACGGTATCGGTTACTCGGGCATCGGCTACAAGACTGCCAGCGTGAAAACCGTTGCCCTGGCCAAGAAAGAAGGCGGCGAGTTCATCGAAGACACCGAAGAAAACGCCCTGAACGGCAAGTACCCGCTGTCCCGCTTCCTGTACGTATACGTCAACAAGGCCCCGAACAAGCCTCTGGCCCCGCTGGAAGCCGAGTTCGTGAAGCTGGTTCTGTCCAAGCAGGGCCAGGAAGTCGTGGTGAAAGACGGCTACATCCCGCTGCCAGCCAAGGTTGCAGCAAAAGCACTGGCTGACCTGGGTCTGCAGGAAGGTACCGAAGTCGCAAAAAAGTAAAACCCTGATCCGGGGCTAACCCCGGATCTCTTTGGGGGGCTTGTGTGGTGAGGGGATTTATCCCCTCGCCACGGAATTGCGTTCCAACACCCCCAAATTTTTCGCTCCGCTGCCGGTTTCACCGGGCGGCGGATTTGTTGCGTCACTGCACTGTCATCTTTCTGTCATACAGGATCGCTAGGGTGTGCGAATGAATGATCTGGCCAATTCCACAATGACTACAAATCCCCCCAAGCGAATTGATTTCAATACGCCTGAGCTACAACGCAAGCGCCGTATCCGCGCGCTCAAGGATCGCCTGACCCGTTGGTACGTCCTGGTGGGCGGCCTCGCCGTTCTCGGCGCGATCACGCTGATCTTTTTCTTCCTCGCCTACGTCGTTGCGCCCCTGTTTCAGGGGGCCAGCCTGACATCCAAGGACGCCATCACGCCGGCCTGGATGCAAGACGCCGGCAAGCCGTTGATGATCTCCCTGGAAGAGCAGAACCAGGTCGCGATGCGGGTTTCCGACAAGGGCCAGGCACTGTTCTTCGACATCGACAGTGGTGTCGAACTCAAGCGCGTCGATCTGCCGATCCCGGCCGGTGCCAGCGTGACGTCCATCGGTGACGACCAGCCAGGTCACCCACTGGTGGCGGTGGGCTTGTCCAACGGCCAGGCCATGGTGTTCCGCCACACCTACAAAGTCAGCTACCCGGACGGCAAGAAGACCATCTCGCCAGCCATTGAATACCCGTATGGCGAATCCCCGATCACGCTGAACGAGGCGGGTGGTGCGCTGGAACACGTCAGCCTCAACGCCAACGATTCGACCCTGATGCTGGTGGGTTCTACCGGTTCGCAACTCAATGTTTTGTCGCTGACCAGCGAAGAAAACATGATGACAGGCGAAATCACCAGCGAGCAGAAGCGCATCGATCTGCCGCAGATGACCGAGCCGGTGAAGAACATCTTCGTCGACCCGCGTCAGCAGTGGCTGTACGTGATCAACGGTCGTGCCCAGGCCGACGTCTTCAGCTTGCGTGACAAGAGCCTGAACGGTCGCTACAAACTGCTGGAAAACGGTGAAGCCGAAATTACCGCCAGTACCCAGCTCGTAGGCGGCATCTCGCTGATCCTTGGCGACTCCAAAGGTGGTCTGGCCCAGTGGTTCATGGCCCGCGACCCGGATGGTGAGCAGCGCCTGAAGCAGATCCGCACCTTCCAGATGGGCACCACGCCCATCGTTGAAATCACCGCCGAAGAGCGCCGCAAGGGCTTCGTCGCCCTCGACGCCTCGGGCAAGCTCGGCGTGTTCCACAGCACCGCACACCGTACCCTGCTGGTCGACCAGGTGGTCGAAGGCCAGGGCTTGTTCGGTCTGTCGCCACGGGCCAACCGCGTGATCGTGGAGGCCGGCGGCAAGCTGCAACCGTTGCTGCTGGACAACCCGCACCCGGAAGTATCGTGGAGCGCGTTGTGGAGCAAGGTCTGGTACGAGAACTACGACGAGCCTAAATACGTTTGGCAATCGACCGCCGCCAACACCGACTTCGAACCCAAGCTGAGCCTGTCGCCGCTGACCTTCGGTACCCTGAAAGCCGCGTTCTACGCCATGCTGCTGGCCGCTCCATTGGCCGTCGCCGCGGCGATCTACACCGCGTACTTCATGGCTCCGGGCATGCGCCGCAAGGTCAAGCCGGTGATCGAGCTGATGGAAGCGATGCCGACGGTGATCCTCGGTTTCTTCGCCGGTCTGTTCCTCGCCCCTTATGTGGAAGGGCATCTGCCGGGCATCTTCAGCCTGCTGATGTTGCTGCCAATCGGCATCCTGGTCGCCGGTTTCACCTTCAGCCGACTGCCGGAATCGATTCGCCTGAAAGTCCCTGACGGCTGGGAAAGTGCCCTGCTGATTCCAGTGATCCTGTTCGTCGGCTGGCTGTCGTTGTACATGAGCCCGTTCATGGAGAACTGGTTCTTCGGCGGCGACATGCGCATGTGGATCTCCCACGACCTGGGCATCACCTACGACCAGCGCAACGCCCTGGTGGTCGGCCTGGCCATGGGCTTCGCAGTCATCCCGAACATCTACTCCATCGCCGAAGACGCCGTATTCAGCGTGCCGCGCGGCCTGACCCTGGGCTCGCTGGCCCTCGGTGCAACGCCGTGGCAGACCATGACCCGCGTGGTGATCCTCACCGCCAGCCCGGGCATCTTCTCGGCGCTGATGATCGGCATGGGTCGTGCGGTCGGCGAAACCATGATCGTGTTGATGGCCACCGGTAACACCCCGGTCATGGAAATGAACCTGTTCGAAGGCCTGCGTACCCTGGCCGCCAACGTCGCGGTGGAAATGCCTGAGTCGGAAGTCGGCGGCAGCCACTACCGCGTGCTGTTCCTCTCGGCGCTGGTGCTGCTGCTGTTCACCTTCGTCATGAACACCCTCGCGGAACTGATTCGTCAGCGTCTGCGCAAGAAATACTCGTCGCTTTAAGAAAGGTAGAAGTCTGTGAAACAGAACTCCCTGAAAGGATGGTTCAAGAGCGGCGCCCCGGGCGTCTGGATCAGCGGTGGCGCGGTGTCCATCGCGGTCATCATGACCATTGGCCTGCTGGCGGTGATTGCCGTGCGCGGCCTGGGTCACTTCTGGCCGGCGGACCTGATCCACGCCAGCTACGACGTGCCGGGCCAGGCCAATCATTTGGTCATCGGCGAAGTGGTGCAGAAGGAAGAAGTGCCACGTGCGCGTTTGAAGAGTGCCGGCCTGCCGGTGCCTGAGGACGGCCCGGAGTTCATGACCCGCGAGCTGATCAAGGTCGGCAACCGTGACCTGAACGGCACCGATTTCACGTGGATCGTCGGCGAGTGGCTGACCAATCAGAAAACGCCGGTCGAATTGATGGCGCTTGAGCGTCGTGAGTGGGGCAATTTCTACGGCTACCTGGTCAACGTCAAACAGGACGGCAAGGTGATTGCCGAAGGCGAGGCTGCATGGCCCGAGCTGCAGGCGCGGATCAACCGCGTGAATCAGCTGGCTGCCCAGCTCAAGACCCTGGAGAAGTCCGACATCGGCGCGATCAACGCCGGTCTCGAACGCATCCGCCTGCACGGCCGCAAATTGGAACTGGACGGCAAGCTCGACGCCGCTGCGCAAGCGGACATGGAATCCGAGCGCGCCGAGCTCAATGCCCGTTATCAGGACATCGAGGCCCGTCTGGGCGATCTGCACGCGCAGTTCAACCGCGACAGCCTTACTGCCCGCGATGCCAACGGCAAGGAAATCGAAATCAGCCTCGGTAAAGTGGTTCACGCCTACCAGCCGAACGCCATGGGCACCTTTACCAAGATCGGTTTCTACTTCAGCAAGGTCTGGGAGTTCCTGAGCGACGACCCGCGTGAAGCGAACACCGAAGGCGGGATTTTCCCGGCGATCTTCGGCACCGTGATGATGACGTTGATCATGGCGATGATCGTGACCCCGTTCGGCGTACTGGCCGCGGTGTACCTGCGTGAATACGCCAAGCAGAACACCCTGACCCGGGTGATCCGCATCGCGGTGAACAACCTGGCGGGCGTTCCGGCGATCGTCTATGGCGTGTTCGGGCTGGGCTTCTTCGTCTACGTGCTGGGTGGCTCACTCGACCGCCTGTTCTTCCCTGAAGCCTTGCCGGCGCCGACCTTCGGTACACCGGGCCTGTTGTGGGCATCGTTGACCCTGGCGCTGCTGGCGGTGCCGGTGGTGATCGTGGCCACCGAAGAAGGCCTGGCGCGGATTCCTCGCACCGTGCGTGAAGGCTCGTTGGCCCTCGGCGCGACCAAGGCGGAAACCTTGTGGAAGATCGTATTGCCAATGGCCAGCCCGGCCATGATGACCGGCATGATCCTCGCCGTGGCACGCGCCGCGGGTGAAGTGGCGCCGCTGATGCTGGTGGGTGTGGTGAAGCTGGCGCCGTCGCTGCCGGTGGATGGTAATTACCCTTACCTGCACCTGGACCAGAAGATCATGCACTTGGGCTTCCACATCTATGACGTCGGTTTCCAAAGCCCGAACGTCGAAGCCGCGCGGCCGTTGGTGTACGCCACGGCGCTACTGTTGGTGCTGGTGATCGCGACGTTGAACCTGTCGGCCGTTTATATCCGTAACCACCTGCGCGAGAAGTACAAGGCGCTGGATAGCTGATTAGCAGCAGCAATTATTTCTATGTGGGAGCGAGCCTGCTCGCGAAGCTTTTGGCGCCATTGATGGCCCCTTCGCCAGCAGGCTGGCTCCCACAAAAATTGAACCGAATTTGTTAGCACAGGGAGCCTCCCATGCAGCACGAAGCACATACCCACGGCATCAACATGTCGGCCCTGGGTCGCGACAAACAGAGCCTGAGCCTCGAGCAGGAAACCGTGGCCATCGAAGTGCCGGGCCTGAGCCTGTTCTACGGCGACAAACAAGCACTGTTCGACGTCAGCATGAACATCCCGAAACAGCGCGTGACCGCCTTCATCGGCCCGTCCGGCTGCGGCAAGTCGACGCTGCTGCGCACCTTCAACCGCATGAACGACCTGGTGGACGGTTGCCGTGTCGAAGGCGCGATCAACCTCTACGGCAACAACATCTACCGCAAGGGCGAAGACGTGGCCGAGCTGCGTCGTCGCGTCGGCATGGTGTTCCAGAAGCCGAACCCGTTCCCGAAAACCATCTACGAGAACGTGGTCTACGGCCTGCGTATCCAGGGCATCAACAAGAAACGCGTGCTCGACGAAGCGGTTGAGTGGGCGTTGAAAGGCGCGGCCCTGTGGGACGAAGTCAAAGATCGTCTGCATGAATCGGCGCTGGGCTTGTCCGGTGGTCAGCAACAACGCCTGGTGATTGCCCGTACCATCGCCGTGGAGCCGGAAGTGCTGCTGCTCGACGAACCTTGCTCGGCACTCGACCCGATCTCGACGCTGAAAGTCGAAGAGCTGATCTACGAGCTGAAATCCAAGTTCACCATCGTCATCGTGACCCACAACATGCAACAGGCCGCGCGGGTTTCCGACTACACGGCGTTCATGTACATGGGCAAACTGGTGGAATTCGGCGATACCGATACCCTGTTCACCAATCCGGCGAAGAAGCAGACCGAAGACTACATCACCGGTCGTTATGGCTAGTAAGCGGTTGTTGCTCACTAAACTGACGCTGCGGTCCACCGCACCTTACCGGACGCTCCAAGGACGCCAACATGATTAGTAAAGAAGGCCTTACCCACCACATTTCCGCGCAGTTCAACGCCGAGCTCGAGGAAGTGCGCAGCCACCTCCTGGCCATGGGCGGGCTGGTCGAAAAGCAGGTCAACGACGCGGTCACCGCGCTGATCGAGGCCGATTCCGGCTTGGCCCAGCAGGTGCGTGAGATCGACGACCAGATCAACCAGATGGAACGCAATATCGACGAAGAATGCCTGCGTATCCTGGCCCGTCGTCAGCCGGCGGCGTCCGACTTGCGTTTGATCATCAGCATTTCCAAATCGGTGATCGACCTGGAGCGCATCGGTGACGAAGCGACCAAGATCGCCCGTCGCGCCATCCAGCTGTGCGAAGAAGGCGAAGCGCCGCGGGGTTACGTCGAGGTTCGCCACATTGGCGACCAGGTGCGCAACATGGTCCGTGATGCGCTGGATGCCTTTGCCCGTTTTGACGCCGACCTGGCCTTGTCGGTGGCGCAGTACGACAAGATCATCGACCGTGAGTACAAGACGGCCCTGCGTGAACTGGCGACCTACATGATGGAAGACCCACGCTCTATCTCGCGGGTCTTGAGCATCATCTGGGTACTGCGTTCGCTGGAGCGCATCGGCGACCACGCACGCAATATCTCGGAGCTGGTGATTTACCTGGTGCGAGGCACAGACGTACGTCACCTGGGCCTCAAGCGCATGAAGGAAGAAGTTGAAGGAACCAGCGGCGAAACCGCTAATGTTCCGGGCAAATCTGACGATAAGTAAGATTGCCCAATTAAAGCGCCCGGCCTATTGGCCGGGCGTTTTCGTTTGGGGGTCGCCGGGATTTTTTAAAGGGGTTGTGGATGAGTAAGGTCAGTGTGTTGGTCGTGGACGATGCTGCGTTCATTCGTGACCTGGTGAAGAAATGCCTGCGCAACTATTTCCCGGGCATGCGCATCGAAGACGCGGTCAACGGCCGCAAGGCGCAGTCGCTGCTGGCCAGGGAGGCATTCGACCTGGTGCTGTGCGACTGGGAAATGCCAGAGATGTCCGGCCTGGAGCTGCTGACCTGGTGCCGCGAACAAGACAGCCTCAAAGGCATGCCATTCGTGATGGTGACCAGTCGCGGCGACAAGGAGAACGTCGTCCAGGCGATCCAGGCTGGCGTTTCCGGCTACGTCAGCAAACCCTTCACCAACGAGCAACTGATCACCAAGGTCAAGCAGGCCCTGCACAAGGTCGGCAAACTCGACAGCTTGATCAGCGTGGCGGCGACCAAAACGATCTCGGCGTTCGGTAACGACACCTTGAACGCATTGACCAGTGGCAAGCCTGCCGTGAGTGCCCCGGCGCCCGCGGCAGCATCTCCAGGGTTGCTCAACAGCCCACCGGTCAAGGCTCCGGTGGCTGCTACTGGCGGCGGTGGACGCGGCCAGGGTCAGCTGCGGCTGCCCAATGGCATCCAGCCGTGCGTGATCAAGGCGCTGAGCCTCAAGGAAGCGCTACTGGTGGTCAAGCGCACCGACAGCCTGCCGCAGGTCCTCGACAGCGCCGTACTGGATCTGGAGCAGGGCGAGAGTGCCGAAGTGGCCCGCCTCAATGGCTACCTGCACGCTGTGGTGGCCCACGAGCCCAAACCCGACAGCGACTGGCTGCAGCTGACCTTCCGCTTTGTCGATCAGGATGCGCAGAAACTCGACTACATTTCGCGATTGATCGCTCGTGGTACGGCGCAGAAGCATTTCATTCCTGGCGCTTAAGACCGCCTTCGCGAGCAAGCCCGCTCCCACAGGGTTTGCGCCGACCTGTAGGTGCGAGCTTGCTCGCGAAGAGGCCCTCGAAATCACCGTACATCCATCTGAACATCTGCCGACTTCACAGGTCCATTGCGCCTGCTAGGCTCAATCCCAAACCTGAATCGACAGAATCCCGCCCATGTTCGCGCGCCTACTGTTTTTCTGTGGTCTTTTCATCGCCTCGACTTCGGCCATGGCAGTGACCATCTACAAGTCCACCGACGCCAGTGGCGTGGTCTCCTACAGCGACCGCCCCACGAAAGGCTCCAGCGTGTTCACGTTCCGCGATCGCATGGTCGAGAACCTCGAGCGTCAGGTGTACCTCGTGATCATGAAAAAGGACGGCGTGGACAGCGTCTACGTTCGCAATGACCTGTATGCGCCGGTCGAAATCGAATTGAGCTTTACCGGGTTGAACAACGTCAGCGGTGCACCGAGTCGTCCCATTCGTCGGGTAATGCCATTGCGAAGCAGCATTCGCCTGGCACAGCTCACGCCGACCAGGGCCGGGCGGCCGCTCGCCTACCTTCCCAAGTTCGAATATTCCCTGGGCGACCCCGAAGGCGCTGCCGTGGCCTACCGATACCCGTACCCCTGGCGTGGCGGACCGTTTCGCGTGAGCCAGGGCGCCGAAGGCCAATACAGCCACTTCGGCCCGAGGAATCGCTACGCCATCGACATCGCCATGCCGGAAGGCACGCCGATCATTGCCGCGCGGGGCGGGATCGTGGTGAAGACCGAAAACGGGCAGACCGGGCGCGGTACCGATCCGTCGGGCAATTTCGTGCGGGTGCTGCATGATGACGGGACGATGGGCGTGTACCTGCACCTGCAAAAAGGTTCGGTCAGCGTGCGCGAAGGGCAGCGGGTCGTCGTGGGCAGCCCGCTGGCGCTGTCGGGCAATACCGGCAACAGCAGCGGGCCGCATCTGCACTTCGTGGTGCAGCGCAATACCGGCATGGGGCTGGTGTCGATCCCGTACCAGTTCAAGCAACCGATGGGGGCGTTACCCAACTTCGCGCTGGGCAAACAATAATGCGTTGACTGATCTGACGCCTTCGCGAGCAGGCTCGCTCCCACATTTGAAATGCATTCCAATGTGGGAGCGAGCCTGCTCGCGAAGGGATCGACTCGGCTCTGGATCAGCCCATCAATCGAGCATCAACACCTTGGCCAGCACAATCTTCGGTCCCTTCATCTTCTTGATGATGATGCGCAGGCCTTCGACTTCCAGCACTTCTTCCTCTTCAGGAACGCGCTTGAGGCTTTCATAGACCAAACCTGCGAGGGTTTCGGCTTCAACGTGGTCCAGGTCGATACCCAGCAGGCGCTCGACCTTGAACAAGGGCGTATCGCCCCGTACCAGCAGCTTGCCTGGCTGATAAGCGAGGATGCCGCGTTCGGCCTTGCGGTGTTCATCCTGGATATCGCCCACCAGCACTTCCAGCACGTCTTCCATGGTCAGGTAGCCGATGATGTTGCCGTCGGCCTCTTCGACCACGGCGAAGTGCGAGCCGCCCTTGCGGAACTGCTCCAGCAGCTGCGACAACGGCATGTGCCGCGACACGCGCTCCAGCGGGCGGGTCAGTTCGGCCAGGTTGAACGACTCGGGAATGTGGTCCAGGGCCGCCAGCTCCAGCAGCAGGTCCTTGATGTGCAGCAGGCCGACGAACTCCTGGCGCTCGCTGTCGTACACCGGGTAACGGCTGAACTTGTGGCGACGGAACATCGCCAGGATTTCCTTGAGTGGCGCGTTGAATTCCAGGGTCACCAGGTCTTCGCGGGAGTTGGCCCAGTCGACCACTTCCAGTTCGCCCATTTCCACGGCCGAGGCCAGTACGCGCATGCCCTGGTCGCTCGGGTCCTGTCCACGGCTGGAGTGCAGGATCAGTTTCAGTTCTTCCCGGCTGTAATGGTGCTCGTGGTGCGGGCCGGGTTCGCCTTGCCCGGCGATGCGCAGGATCTGGTTGGCGCTGGCATTGAGCAGGTAAATGGCCGGGTACATGGCCCAGTAGAACAGGTACAGCGGCACGGCGGTCCACAGCGACAGCAGTTCGGGTTTGCGGATGGCCCAGGATTTCGGGGCGAGTTCGCCGACCACGATGTGCAGGTACGAAATGATGAAGAACGCGGTGAAGAACGACACGGCCTTGACCACTTCGGCCGAATCGACGCCCACGGCACTCAGTACAGGCGCCAGCAGGTGCGCGAACGCAGGTTCACCGACCCAGCCCAGGCCCAGCGAGGCGAGGGTGATACCCAATTGGCACGCCGACAGGTAAGCATCGAGCTGACTGTGCACGGTGCGCAGGATGTGTCCACGCCAGCCGTGCTGCTCAGCGATGGCTTCGACCCGGGTCGAGCGCAATTTGACCATGGCGAATTCCGCCGCAACGAAAAAGCCGTTGAGCAAAACCAGGATCAGAGCAAAAAGGATCATGCCGAAGTCGGCGAATATTGTTGCGAGGGTCAAGCCAGGGGAAGGGTCCATGATGGAGTTTTGCGGGTTCCGTGTAATCGAATGAAAAGAAAAAAGTGCACCTGAAAGGCAGGCACAAGTCAGCCAATGTAGCGGCTGACCGTGAAATTGCCTAGTGGCGTGTGCTGGCCGGTATCAGTCGGCGGTGCTGATCACCCGGGATTTGCTGACCTGAGCAGGTGCAAAGTGGCAGGTAAATGTACTCCCGTGGCCCGGCACACTGCTGATTTCCATGCGCGCGCGATGACGCAGCAGGACATGCTTGACGATCGCCAGGCCCAGCCCGGTACCGCCGGTGTTGGAATTGCGGCTGGAGTCGACGCGGTAGAAGCGTTCGGTCAGGCGCGGCAGGTGCTTGCTGTCGATGCCGATCCCGGAGTCCTGTACGCTCAGGTGCGCGCCTTGCTCATCGCCCCACCAGCGGATGCGGATGCTGCCTTCGGCGGGGGTATATTTCACCGCGTTGAACACCAGGTTGGAAAACGCGCTGCGTAATTCCGCTTCACTGCCCTTGAGCAGAATCGTCGGGTCGGCTTCCAGGGTGATCTGTTGATTCTTCTGGCCCGACAGCTGTTGAGCGTCGCCCTTGATCGACTGCAGCAAGCCATCAATGGCCACTGGCTGGTTGTCCGACGGGTAATCGGTGGCTTCCAGCTTGGCCAACAACAGCAGGTCATTGAGCAAGGTTTGCATGCGCCCGCCTTGCTGCTGCATCTGTTGCAGGGCACGGGTCCAGCGCGGGTTCACTTCCTCGACGTTATCGAGCAGGGTTTCCAGGTAGCCACAGATCACCGTCAGCGGCGTGCGCAGCTCGTGGGAAACGTTGGCGATGAAGTCTTTGCGCATCTGTTCCAGCTGATGGATACGGGTCACGTCGCGCACCAGCATCAGGTGCTCATTGTTGCCGTAACGGGTGATGTACAACTGGATGCGCATCCGGTCGTTGGTCGGCGAAGGGATTTCCAGCGGTTCGGCGTAGCTGTCCTGCTCGAAGTATTCCTTGAAGCGCGGATGGCGTACCAGGTTGGTCACCGGCTGGCCGCTGTCCTGCGGGGTCTTGAGGCCCAGCAGGGTTTCAGCGGCACGGTTCCACCATTCCAGATTGCCGTCGCTGTCGAGCATGACCACCGCGTCTTTCAAGGCAGCGGTGGATTCCTGGACCCGGTCGATGACCGCTTGCAGGCGCCCGCGAACGCGTTGGTCGCGACGTTGCAGATGGTAGATGCTGTCGAACACCTCGCCCCACAGGCCGTAGCCATCGGGAGGTGCTTCATCGGGTTTGTGCAGGCGTAGCCATTCGTGCAGGCGTAGCAGTTGCTTGAGGGTCCAGGCCAGGTAAACCCCAAGCCCCGCGGCGAGGCTCCAGCCGTAGTAGCCGGTGATCAGGCCGATCACCAGGCAGGCGGTGACCAGCAGCAGCATGTGGCGAATCAGGGTGCCATGCCAGTTTTGGTTCACTTGAAAGCGCGTCCTTGTCTACTTCTAAAACGGGGAAATCCGGGTCACGCTTTTGTTGAAAAGCGGTAACCGGTGCCGCGCACGGTTTGTACCAGGTTTTCGTAGGCATCGCCGAGGGCTTTGCGCAGGCGCCGGATGTGCACATCCACGGTGCGCTCCTCGACATACACATTGCCGCCCCAGACCTGATCCAGCAACTGGCCACGGGTGTAGGCGCGTTCCTGGTGGGTCATGAAGAACTGCAACAGACGGTACTCAGTCGGTCCCATTTCTGCCGGTTTGCCGTCGATGGTCACGCGGTGGCCAATCGGGTCCAGCAGCAGGCCGCCGACTTCGATCGGTGCTTCGCCATCGGAGGGGCCGGCACGGCGTAGCACGGCCTTGAGGCGTGCGACCAGCTCACGCGGGGAAAAGGGCTTGGTGATGTAGTCATCGGCGCCGACTTCCAGGCCCTGGATCTTGTTGTCTTCTTCGCCCTTGGCGGTGAGCATGATGATCGGGATATCCCCGGTCAGCTCGTCGCGCTTGAGGCGGCGGGCCAGCTCGATGCCGGACGTGCCGGGCAGCATCCAGTCAAGCAGGATCAGGTCCGGTTTGCGGTCGACGATAATGGCGTGGGCCTGCTGGGAGTTCTCCGCCTCCATGCAGTCGTAGCCGGCCATTTCCAACGCAACGGCGATCATTTCGCGAATGGGCGCTTCGTCGTCGACGATCAGAATGCTCCTGCCAACCATGCCTTAATCCTCTTGTCATTTAACTGTCTTGCGCCGCATTAGATAACGGAATTATTGCAGTCGTGTGACAGTATTTTAGTCACCCGGCGATTGTCATGAACCTGGGCTAAGCTCTAAGTCCGAATCCTGACAACCACAAACGGAAGGTTTCCATGAAACACATTGCTCAATCCTGGAAGGCTTTGCTGGTGACTGCTGCGCTAACGCTGCCGAGCATGGCCTTTGCCGATGAACCGGCGATGATGAAAGGCGGCATGATGGTCGACCATAAAGGCATGACGGTGTACACATTCGACAAGGACGAGGGTGGCAAGTCGATGTGTAATGGTGATTGTGCCAAGAATTGGCCGCCGATGATGGCACCGGCGGGCGCCAAGGCCGAGGGCAAATTTACGCCAATCAAACGCGATGACGGCACGATGCAGTGGGCTTATGACGGCAAACCACTTTATACCTTTGTGAAGGACGAAAAACCTGGAGACATGAAAGGCGACAAAATGAAGGACGTCTGGCACGTCATGCACGAGTCGCAGAAGTAAACGTGTAGGAGCGAGCATGCTCGCGATGATGGTCAACGATAACGCGGCAAGCCTGACACCCCGCGGCGTCTGTGAGATCTTCGCGAGCATGCTCGCTCCTACAGGAAAACGGGTCAACGCAACCCGTAATCCAGCACGATCCCGACAAAAATCGCCAACCCGGCCCAATGGTTGTGCAAGAACGCCTTGAAACAGCGCATACGGTCCTTGTCACGGGTGTACCAGAACTCCCAGGCAAAACAGCCCGCCGCCACCGCCAGTCCCAGATGGAACCAGCCGCCGAGCTCGAATTTAGACCCGGCCAGCAGCAGGCAACCCAACGCCAACCCTTGCAGGGTCAGGATGATCACCCGATCAGCCTCGCCAAACAGGATTGCCGTGGACTTCACGCCGATCTTCAAGTCATCGTCGCGGTCGGTCATCGCGTAGTAAGTGTCGTAACCCACCGTCCACATCAGGTTGGCGATCCATAGCAGCCACGCCGCCGCCGGCAGTTCTCCGGTCTCGGCAGTGAACGCCATCGGCATCCCCCAGGAAAACGCCGCGCCCAGCACCACTTGCGGGTAATAGGTGTAGCGCTTCATGAACGGATAGGTGAAGGCCAGCGCCAAGCCACCGAACGACAGCCAGACCGTTGCCGCGTTGGTGCATAGCACCAGCAGGAAGCTCAGGCCCATCAATAATGCAAAGAACACCAACGCTTCTTTGGAGCTGATCTTGCCGCTCGGCAGCGGGCGCTGTTCAGTGCGCTTCACATGGCCATCGACCTTGCGGTCCGCCCAATCATTGATCACACAGCCCCCCGCGCGGGTCAGCACCACGCCAAGGACGAAAATCACGATATTGGCCAGCGACGGCGAGCCCTTGCCGGCAATCCACAGCGCCCATAGCGTCGGCCACAACAGCAGGTAGATGCCGATCGGCTTGTCCATGCGCGTCAGCTGAATGAAATCCCAGGCCCGGGGATTCAAGCGGTTCAAGGACTTGAGCAGGCTCTGGTACATCAGCAATTCTCCGGATGGACGCGGGCGGCGCTCCACAGGGTCGGCAGGAAGATCTCGGCCACCAGCACACTCAAGGCGCCACGGTCGAAACGCGAGCGGCGAGCCCACAGCCCGGGCGCCCGCACTTCGCTCGGCAACCACGCCTGCGGGTAGTGGCAAACCTCGATGGCACGGCGCTGGAAGGCGTGATCGCAAAACAGCAGTTCGCCCAGGGAGCGGCTGCCCAATTCGTCCATGTGCAAGCCGTCGCCCTGCAACGCACTGCGCGCCGCTACGCTGCGGGCAAACACCAGGGCTTGCCCGTGGCCACGCAAATACACCTCGCGCACCCAGCCTTCACTGCCCTCGGCCAGGTCGAGCGCGGCGCATTCATCCGTGCGCAGGGGCTGCCACCCTTCGAATAATGGCGTGACGCTAAACGCATCATTCGTCAGATGAATGAGACGCCTGGTCAGCGAGCCATTATCGAACAACCAATCGAGGATAGACGTGTCGGGGAGAGGCGTCAGTTGGCTTTGAAAGAGCCAGGTTGGGGGAGGGCAGGGGGATTCTGTGTGTTGCACAATGAGTCATTATTGGCAGCAAAGGAGCCTGTGAGCTTACCATGTCAGCCACCAATGTTGATTGATCCGGGCCACCGGATGCTCCGAACCGGCTTGCATCTGTCGTGCCCGATCAGTAAAAAAACGCTTTGAGCTGGATGGCAACGCAGTAACCATCGACCGTCCGCGCCGGCAATAGCCTGAATCCCGAGGAATTACCTGAATGAAAAAGTGGCAATGTATCGTCTGCGGCCTGATTTATAACGAAGCCGACGGTTGGCCCGATGACGGCATTGCGCCGGGCACCCGTTGGGAAGACGTTCCGGCAGATTGGCTGTGCCCGGACTGCGGTGTGGGCAAAATGGATTTCGAAATGATCGAAATCGCCGCCTGAACAACTGAGGAGTAAGGAATGAACGCACCTGTCGTAATCGTTGGTACCGGGCTGGCTGGCTACAACGTCGCTCGCGAGTTTCGCAAACTCGACAGCGAAACCCCGCTCCTGCTGATTACCGCCGATGACGGGCGCTCCTACTCCAAACCGATGCTCTCCACCGGTTTCGGCAAAAACAAGGACGCCGACGGCCTGAGCATGGCTGAACCGGGCGCGATGGCCGAGCAATTGAAGGCCGAGGTGCGCACCCATACCCGCATCAGTGGCATCGACCCGGGCCACAAGCGCCTGTGGATCGGCGAGGAAGCGGTGATCTACCGTGACCTGGTGTTGGCGTGGGGGGCGGAAACCGTGCGCGTACCCATCGAAGGTGATGCAGGTGATTGCGTGTTCCCGATCAACGATCTGGAAGACTACGCGCGCTTTCGCGCGGCTGCGGCCGGCAAGCGGCGGGTCTTGTTGCTGGGCGCCGGCCTGATCGGTTGCGAGTTCGCCAACGACCTGACCCTGGGCGGCTACGAGGTGCAACTGGTTGCACCGTGCGAGCAGGTCATGCCGACCCTATTGCACCCGGCAGCGGCCGCAGCGGTCCAGGCCGGGCTGGAAAGCCTGGGTGCACGCTTCCACCTCGGGCCGGTGCTCAATCGCCTGCAGCGGGTTGCTGACGGCCTGGAGGCCCATCTTTCCGATGGTCAGGTCATACCGTGCGACGTGGTGGTGTCGGCCATTGGCCTGCGTCCGCGCATCGACCTGGCCGCCGCTGCCGGCCTGCAGGTCAATCGCGGCGTAGTGGTCGACCGGCACCTGCAAACGTCCCATGCCAACATCTACGCCCTGGGTGACTGTGCCGAGGTCGATGGGCTGAACCTGTTGTACGTGATGCCCCTGATGAGTTGTGCGAGAGCGCTGGCACAGACCCTTGCCGGCAACCCGACGGTGGTCAACTACGGCCCGATGCCGATCACTGTCAAAACCCCGGTGTGCCCATTGGTGGTATCCCCGCCGCCACGGGGTACGGAGGGCTTCTGGACAGTCGAAGGGCAGGGCGCCGACATCAAGGTTTTATGCCGTGATGCCCACGGCAAACTGCTCGGTTATGCCCTCACAGGCGCAGCCGTGATGGAAAAGCTGGCCCTCAACAAAGAGCTTCCGGCACTGCTGGCGTAAATACCGGTCGTTCTGTCGGAATCACCCCCATTTTGCCCGTACATTGGCCGTGCCGACACTGGCGCGGCTCCTCACTGCGTGCCATCCTCACTCCCGTCTGCCGCAGAGTAGAGCACCTGCGGCGCTTTGGGCGCTGCTCCATAGAGGGCGGCACGGACATAACAACAAAAAACCGTCAAAGGGGCTTCACTAATATGCGTAAACCAGAACTCGCCGCAGCCATCGCTGAAAAAGCAGATCTAACCAAAGAGCAGGCCAACCGCGTCCTCAACGCCGTTCTCGAAGAAATCACCGGCGCCCTGCACCGCAAAGACAGCGTGACGCTGGTAGGTTTCGGCACCTTCCTGCAACGCCACCGCGGTGCCCGCACCGGCAAAAACCCGCAAACCGGTGAGCCGGTTAAGATCAAGGCCAGCAACACTGTTGCATTCAAACCGGGTAAATCGTTGAAGGACAGTGTTAATCCGTAATCTGTTTCGCGAACCTGCAGTTCAGGGGAGCGGACTGAAGAATGGGCACGCCAATGAGATTGGGTGCCCATTTTTTGTTAATCGAGAAGTCTTGCTTATCAAGCATGTAGCCAAGTGGCTTTTGTCAACTGTCAGCTATGACAGTTACCGAACTTCAACCGATGGTTTATAAAAGGAGTTCATTAAATGCGGGCAAGGTGACGACATGACTTCGGACACTGCTATTGCAAAGGCTTTTTCCCCTGTGATAATCCCGGCAAAGATAAGGACGCTCTTTGACGACCTTTCTTTTGCGCACATTGCGGCCGCACATATTTCAGAAGCCACGGGCATACCGGTGACCATCGACGATGTCGTGACGCAGGACATGCTTGATAAAGTGACGGTCTTGAGTGTGCTGAGCGGGGCGCCTGGAAAGTTCACCAGCCTGCGAGGCATTGGGCATCTGCGCAATTTGCAAAACGTAATGATAGAAAATCAACCTGTCACTCGCCTGCCTGAAGACTTCGGAACGTTGGCAAAGTTGACGTCGGCGCACTTCATCAACAGCGCACTCAAATCAATTCCGGACTGGATAGGGAATCTCACCAGCCTGACCCAGTTGAATCTGAGCTCTCAAAGGCCGCTGGGCATTATGAGAGGCAGTATTCCGGAGTCGATCGGTAATTTGACAAGATTGGAACGCTTCGACGTGGGTAATAACAATAATCTGTGCGGAAAACTGCCAGACTCAATGGCCAGGCTGACCGCCCTCAAAAACCTGTTGATTCAAAGTAACGGGTTTGAAGACATGACTGTGTTGAATGCCATGCCTTCCACCACCAATATTAATTTCCACAATCAAGCCTTGGGCATTTTCGACTTGGGCAAAGTACGCCAAAACAATTCGCTGACCATCAGGCTGCCTGAAATATTTGTTCAGGCCCAAACACCGGATGACAAGCTGTATGAGCCGAGTGGAGTTCAAATCGTGGGCGCTCCAGGAACGCATCTGGACCCAAACCGGCATGATGTGCATTTGCCGACCGGCACCACTGGTACGTTCGAAGTGATGCTGGCGATTCATGGGCGGCTGACAAATGTGAACTATCGCTACGCGGTGATCGAGTAACGGCCAACGATCCTTTGGTTAGCGGATGAAGAACCCCGAGATACGTCCCGCGTCTTGCAGGAAGTTTCCGGCAAGCTTGCGGGACAAACATCAAAATGTCGCAGCCTTAGGCCATTCCTACAGGACGATTTTTTTCATGTTCAGGATCGGTGTGTGAGGGCAGTCCAGAGCCGAGTGCGATGAATTACCTATTTACCATTCTGCTGATGGCCATGGCGATTATGCTACCAAACGGCAGGTTTGGAATCGTTAAACGTATCTCGAAAATGATGAATTTCCTTACAAAATTGAGGAAGCATCTGACGCTTTTTTAAGGTTGGCCTTCGGAAGCGCGACGGTTAGTTTGGTCACTCCCAATCTTCATCGGAGATATACCATGCCCAAGGCCAAAGAATTGCCCGCCGGATTAGAAAGCGTTAGCACTACCCCGTACATGTCCGCGACTTCAAGAAAGTTGCACCATGCCGCCACCCGCGCCCTGGACCATTACCTGAAACCCAATGCCTTGGTCATGACCGGGGCTCATCCACCCGGCGCGATCTTTGTCGTGGCGCCTGACATCGACAACGAGACGCTATTAGCCCACGCCTGTGAGTCGTTGGCGTCGGCCAACGTGATGGCAAGTGAAATCGCCGCAATGCTCGAGGGGGCGCACCGCAGTACGATGCTGGCGCTTCAGCAGGTGATCATGCTCGGTGAACTGGCGGTAAATCGAGTGCTGGATAACGTCGCCCCACCACACCCCGTCTGAGTCCAGAAAAGGCAGGCTTTCGTCCGTGACTTGGTAGTCATCGGCGTCAAAAATCCAGGCATCTCCTCCAAACATATCTGGAAGGTGGCGTTCTGGAATTTAATCGCTACACTGCGCCGGCCGTTCATTTTTCTTCTGAGGCTTGCGCATGAAATTTCGTTTTCTGCTGTGGATGCTGGGTTTGTTGATGGGTAAGGCCAGTCGGACCAATCCGGCGTTTCAGCAGCAGCTGGGTGATAAAGAACTGGTGTTTCAACTGCAGACCCTGGACGGGAAAGTAGCGCGGCACTTCCGGGTGAAGGATCAGCGCATCACCAGCAAGGCGGGTGTGTATGCCGAGCCAGCGTTTGCGATTGCCTTCAAGGATGCGGCCTACGGCTTTGCCACGATGCAGGCCAAGAACAAGCAGTTGGCGTTCATGACGGGTATTCAGGACAAGTCGATTCAGATCAAGGGCAACCCGGCGCTGGTGATCTGGTTCCAGGGGTTGACCAAGTATTTGAAGCCGCGGAAGAAGCCAACTAAAGGTAGCTGAGTTCCGATTTTTTGGCCTGATAAGTCGGTTATCTGGCCTCAAAAGAATGTATAGCTATCATTTCTGACAGGTGTTTTAAATGAGGACATGCTCCATTGTGGGGGTCTTAGTACATCAATGCCGACCTGGTGGAGCCTGATCATGAGTCAATCGCAAGCTAAAATAGCTGGGAATTTTTACGATCAAACTTTTGGTATCGGAGGTGTTGTAACCTTTCCAATCGATAATGTCGCCGCTAGTGATTTTCCTCAGGCGATAGCTACCCTGCCACAAAACAAATTGCTGATGGTTACTACTGGTGACGATACAAGTCTAAAAATGGTAAGGCTAAATGAAGACGGATCACTTGACTCGTCGTTTGCCAGTGGTGGGAGTGTCGTTGTTCCGACGTCCCGTATCGGTTATTTTTATGCTAACTCATTGGATTTGTTGCCAGATGACAAGTTTCTTGTTAGTGGCGCGATAAATAACACTGTCGCCATTGTTCGGCAGGTAAAGGATGGTGCGCCAGATCCCTCGTTTGGCGATAATAATGATGGTCAAGTCAGTTATAACGTTTACAATTTTCTTGATAGCAATAGCTATCCTGGTGCCAGTTTTCACAGCAGTGAAGCTGAGGGGGAGCAGGTCGATAAATCAACCGGTTACTCAAGCGGTGTTAGAGGAGTCGCAACTGCACTGGATGGTCAAATTGTTTTGACTCGGACTATCAAAGTCGGCGCAAGCGATTTTAGGGTAATCGTGATTCGACTGAGCGAGAATGGTTCATTGGACGAAACATTTGGTGGTAAGGGCTATGTATTCATTGCTTCCGCTAGCTCGGAGGAGCGTTTTAGTCGTGGGGTACTGTTACAGCAGGACGGTAAAGTTTTGGTTTTCTTTAAGTATAACGGCTATGTCCATGTCATTCGCTATAATCAGGACGGAAGCGTTGACATAAGTTACGGTGATAAAGGAACTGGTATTGTGACCATTCCGAGTATTAACTTATCTAGCACGCTAACTTCGATGGCACTAAAGCCTGACGGGGGGGTGGTAGCAGCAGGCGATAACTCAAGCGTTTCTGGAAGGAGTACGCTACTCGTTTCACTAACTTCGAATGGCAGTTTTTCCAAAGATTTCAATGAGGGGCAGCCAGCGTTATCTGTTTATTCTGGATATTCAAACAATGTGGTGAAAAGCCTTGCTTTGCAGGATGACGGGCGAATCCTAGTGGGGCTGGCAGTGTTTGTTGGTGATAGTAGAGAGCTGGTCAACCTGGTTGCGCGTTACCTTCCTGATGGGTCTTTTGATACGACGTTTGGTGGCGGAAAAGGGTTTATTGCTTTCGACGCAACTGAGGGCTTTTTCACGTCTCTCGCAGTGTTGCCGGACCACCGGGTGGTTTTTTGTGGGTATGGACGCGTAAGCGGTCTAGCAGGCCATGTGGTGCGCTGCTTGGCTTGATTTCTTCGGCCACCTTTACCCATTGCCAGCATGCTTGCTCCCACAGGAAGATCCAAATCCTTGTAGGAGCGATGCTGGCCCGCGAAGCTTTTAGGGTTGACTGAATTGCGACGCCAGCTCACGCAATAACACTTCAGCCTCCAGCACTTTGCTGACAACGTCTTCGGCTTTAGCACGGCTCAGGCCGAGACGTTCGAGCAGGGCGTCCGGGATATCTTCGTCCGGTCCCGAACCAATGCCCCGGCTGCGCAGCAGGCGTACGGCCAGGCAAACAAGGTTCGGGTATTCGGCGTAGGTGCCGTCGTAGCTTGGGTCGTGCTGGAAGCGCAGCGCGGTGGTGAGTTCTTCCGGCATGTCCCAGTAGCGCATCAGCCATGAACCGATCTGTTCGCGACTGATGCCGAGCAGGTGTTGCTCGATGTAGCTGTGGCACAGGTGTGGGTTGACCTCCATGTGACGGCAGATCAGCGAGAAGTGCGGCGGGAACACGTGGGCCAGCAGCAGGTAGCCGAAGTTGTGCAGCAGGCCCGCCAGGTAGGTCAGGCCCGCTTCCGGGCGCTGGGTGCGGGGCATGGCCCGGGTCAGGCCTTCGATGACCGCGGCCGTGTAGATCGATTGCTGCCAGTACGGAGTGCTGTGTTGCGGGCGGTCCTTGGGCAGGCTCAAGGTTTTTCCCAGGGCCAGGCCCAGCGCCAGGTTGATCACCAGGTCGAAACCCAGTACCCGGACGATCGCGTCTTCTACCGAACGAATCTTGCCCGGTGAGGCGTAGTACGGCGATGCGGCCCAGCTCACCACTTGTGCGGCGAGGGCCGGGTCGGTTTCGACCACGCCGGTAATGTCGTCGATAGTGGCGTTAGGGTCGACGCGCAGCTTGATGATCTTCTGCGCCGTTTCGGCCAGCGGTGGAATCTCGATGGTCGCTTCCAGTCGTTGCTGGATACGTCGCGCCGTGAACGCCTGGACGGCTTGGGAGATCTCATCGCGGTCATCGTCAGGGCGATCGAGGTTGGGGCGGATGCTGCTCAGGTTCTCGCCGAAGTTGGCGGCGCTGGCCTTGGTCAGCATGGACCTGAAGGCTTCGCTGGTGATCTCCAGCAGCACGCCCGGCTCCCCCGAATTGACCAGCACCATGGGTTCGCGCAACAGGCTTTCTTCATACAGGCAGGGCGAACTGGTCAGCGATGGCAGGCCCGGCAGCAGGCTCAGGCTGTGTTTGCCGAGCATTTTCTGCAGACGCTCGGTCGACACGGCTGTGAGGCGGCGGCCTGTGAGTTCGGTCAGGCGATTGAGGTCCAGCAATTGACTCTGCGGATACAGCACCATCAGCGCGCCGACACTGTCATCGAGCAGCACGGCCTGGACTTTGCGCGCAGCGTTCAGGCCGTGATGGTCGAGCACTTCTTCGAAGGTAATGCCCATTTTGTCCAGCAGCAGCCGAATGACCGACGGAGCGTGCGGGGCAGCAGGTGCGAGGGCAACTTCGGTCATGGTCTGTATCCGTTCCAAAACAATTTCAGGAGTATAACCAGCTTGCTCAAAGCCATCGCCTGGAAACTGAGACGCTGCTCACACTTGGCCGTATTGCTGCCCGTGGCGCAACCAGCGGTCGAGTAACGGGCTGACATGGTCAGGCCAGCGTTCCAGCAAGGCCTGGGCGGCGTCGCGTACGGCAGGCAGCAGGTCGGCATCGCGCATCAGGTCGGCGACCTTGAATTGGAGCAGGCCGGTTTGCCGTGTGCCGAGCATTTCGCCGGGGCCGCGCAGTTCGAGGTCTTTTTCGGCAATCACAAAACCGTCGTTGGTTTCGCGCATGATACCCAGTCGCTGACGTCCGATCTGGGACAACGGCGGATGATAAAGCAGCACGCAATGGCTGACCGCGCTGCCCCGCCCCACGCGGCCGCGCAACTGGTGCAGTTGCGCCAGGCCCAGGCGTTCGGGGTTTTCGATGATCATCAGGCTGGCGTTGGGTACGTCCACGCCGACTTCAATGACTGTGGTGGCGACCAGCAGTTGCAGGTTGCCGGCCTTGAACTCGGCCATCACCGCCGCTTTTTCGGCAGGCTTCATGCGTCCATGGATCAAGCCGACTTTTAATTCGCCGAGGGCGGCGGTGAGGTCTTCGTGCGTAGTTTCAGCGGCCTGGCAGGTCAGCTCTTCCGATTCTTCGATCAGCGTGCACACCCAATAGGCCTGACGCCCTTCGGCGCAAGCACCGCGCACTCGTTCGATCACTTCGACGCGCCGGGTGTCAGTGACCAGCACCGTGTTCACCGGAGTACGGCCGGGGGGCAGTTCGTCGAGGATCGAGGTGTCGAGGTCGGCGTAGGCGCTCATGGCCAGCGTCCGGGGGATCGGCGTGGCGGTCATGATGAGTTGGTGTGGACACATCCGCCCGCCGACGCCTTTCTGCCGCAGCGCCAGGCGTTGCTGTACACCAAAGCGGTGCTGTTCGTCGATGATCGCCAGCGCGAGATTCTTGAACTGTACTTCGTCCTGGAACAGCGCGTGGGTGCCGACCACCATCGGCGCACCGCCCGCGATCTGCTCAAGCGCGGCGACACGGTTCTTGCCCTTGAGCTTGCCGGCGAGCCACGCGACTTCGATACCCAACGGTTCGAGCCAGCGCTTGAAGGTGATGAAGTGCTGCTCGGCGAGGATTTCGGTGGGCGCCATCAGGGCGACTTGATAACCGGCTTCCAGCGCCTGGAGTGCAGCCAACGCGGCGACCACGGTCTTGCCCGCGCCGACGTCGCCCTGAATCAGTCGCAGCATGGGTTCGTGCTGGCTGAGGTCGTAGGCGATTTCGTTGCCCACCCGTTGCTGCGCGCCCGTCGGGGTAAAGCCGAGGTTGGCTAAATATTGGCCGGGCAGCTTCGTGGCTTTCGGCATCGCTGGCGCGCGCAGGGCACGCATGCTCTCGCGCAGGCGCTGCTGGGACAGTTGATGGGTCAGCAGCTCTTCGAAGGCCAGGCGGTGCTGGGCCCAGTGGTGACCCAAGGCGAGTTCGTCGACATCGGCATCGGCAGGCGGGTTATGCAGGTAGCGGATCGCATCGGCCAGCGGCGCCAATTGGTAGTCGCGGGCCAGTTCCTTCGGCAGCCAGTCGGGCAGGCTGCTCGGGCCGAGCAAAGTCAGGGTTTGCATGCACAGCTGCCGAAGACGCTGTTGGGTCAGGCCTTCGGTGAGCGGGTACACCGGGGTCAGGGTTTCATCCACGGGCGGTGGTTCGTCGCCGGTGATGGCGCGGTATTCCGGGTGGTAGATTTCCAGCCCCGAGGCGCCGGGCCGCACTTCGCCGTAGCAGCGAATCCGCGTGCCGCGCTTGAGGCCTTCTTTCTGTGCATTGCTGAAATGATAGAAGCGCAGGCTCAGGCCGCCGGTGCCGTCCTGCATGCGCACGACAAGGCTGCGGCGTCGGCCCATGACCACGTCTGCGCCGCTGACGGTGCCTTCGACGACGGCGTCCTGCCCTGGGCGCAGTGCGCCGATCGGCACTACGCGAGTGCGATCCTGGTAACGCAATGGCAAATGAAACAGAACGTCCTGGAGATTCTCCAGGCCGACCTTGGCCAGTTTTTCGGCCATGGCTTCGCCGACACCCTTGAGTGCCGTCACCGACACTTGCGACAACTCGGTCATGGCGTGGCTTAACCGGCCGTTACCGGTGCGGCGGGTTTGGCCACCGAGCACAGGCGAATGGAGTCAGCGAGAATTTCAATGGCCTTGGGTCGCGGGAAGCTCGCACGCCAGGCAATGGCTACGGTGCGGAATGGCACTGGCGCCGACAGTGGTCGAACCTCGATCACGCCGGGGGCGTAGTGATGGCTATCGACCGCCGACAGCGGCAAGATTGAAATGCCGAGGCCGGAGGCCACCATGTGGCGGATGGTTTCCAGCGAACTGGACTCCACCGTGGTGTGCTTGGCGCCGTCGTTGCCCTTGGCCAGTGTCGGGCAGGCTTCGAGTACCTGGTCGCGGAAGCAGTGCCCTTCGCCGAGCAGCAGCAGGCTCTTGTCGTTGAGCAGGTTGGCGTCGATGGATTCTTTCTGCGTCCATGGGTGCTGAGCCGGCATCAGGACATAGAACGGCTCGTCATAGAGCTGCAAGGTCAGCACGTCGGCTTCGTTGAACGGCAGGGCGATGATGATCGCGTCGAGTTCGCCATTGCGCAGTTTGTCGCGCAGCACGTGGGTGAAGTTTTCCTCGATGTACAACGGCATCTGCGGGGCAACCCGGTGCAGTTGTGGAATCAGGTGCGGAAACAGGTATGGGCCGACGGTATAGATCGCGCCGACCTTGAGCGGCGCGGTCAGCTGGTTCTTGCCAGCCTGGGCCAGTTCGCGAATGCCTTGAGCCTGCTCGAGTACTTTTTGCGCCTGGGCGACGATGCCTTCGCCAACCGGGGTCAAGCGCACGGCGCTTTTGCTGCGCTCAAAAATCAGCACACCGAGTTCGTCTTCAAGCTTTTTCACGCCCACCGACAGGGTTGGTTGGCTGACGTGACAACGCTCGGCGGCATGGCCGAAGTGTTGTTCTTGGGCGAGGGTAACGATGTAGCGTAATTCTGTGAGGGTCATAGCAAGCGTCCATGAAGTTGCGAGCCAAGCATACCGGCTGCAATCGATAGACGCACGTTATCAGAAGGTATGTGGCGTGTAACACAGGGCAATACCGGTTTGCCGTATCCAGATATGCAAAAGGCACCTTATCGGTGCCTTTTGCAGAGCCAGGGGCCTGGATGGCCGGTGTGATCAGCGTCGGCGCTTGTCGATCGAGTACACAAAGGGTGCAACGATTTCGATGGAGCCATTGGTCAGCATGTCGGCCGGCGGCTTGGGCAGCGGCTGCGCTCGGCGAATCATGTCCAGGGTCGCCCGGTCCAGATCGGCTGTGCCCGAAGCGCCCACCAGCTCGAAAGACAGGACGTTGCCTTCGCCGTCCACCACGAAACGCAGACGGTTCATGCCTTCCTTGCCCCGTGCCTGTGCACTGGCAGGGTACTTCTTGTACTTTTGCAAGTGCGCCAGCAATGCGCCTTGCCAACTCGCCTTGGCCGCGACTTGAGCCGCTGAAGGGCCTGGTGCGGGCTGTGCGGACTTCTCCGTCGGCGCCTGGGTCGGCTGCGTGTCGGCGGGTTTCTCCTCCGACGGCTTTTCCTTTGGCGGATCAGGCTTCTTCTCTACCGGTTTGGGCGGCTGAGGCTTCGGCTTGGGTTTTACCGGCTTGGGCACGGCAATCTCGGCCTTCGGCGCTTCGGCAAGCTTGGGTATCGGCAATTCTTCAACCGGAGCGGGCGGCTGCGGTGGTGTGACGACCTTCGGCGGTGCAGGCGGTGGCGGGGCGGGAAGCGGTGCCAGTTCGACCATCATTGCCTGAGGTGGCAATTCGATGGGCGGGTTGGCAGTCCAGTTCACGGCCAGTGCGATGGCCAGCGCGTGAACGCCCAGCACAATGGCCAGGCTACCGCTGTAACGCGTCAGCTTATGGCGCGTATTGATCATTTCTTGGCTGCCGTCTCGAGTCCGACCAGGCCCACCTTCAGGTAACCGGCGGCGCGCAGATTGTCCATCACGCTCATCAGGTCGCCGTAATCCACGCCTTTATCGGCCTGGAAGAAGATCGTCGTGTCTTTCTTGCCCTGGGTCCTGGCGTCGAGCGTGGCGCCAAGTGCTTCGACCTTCACTTCGTCTTCGCCGAGGAACAGGCGCTGGTCAGCCTTGACGCTGAGGAACACCGGTTTCTCCGGCCGTGGCGCCGGCTTGGCGGTGGACGCGGGCAGGTCGACCTTAATGTCTACGGTAGCCAGCGGGGCCGCCACCATGAAGATGATCAGCAGCACCAACATCACGTCGATGAACGGCGTGACGTTGATTTCGTGGTTTTCGGACAGATCGTCGTCTGCCCCTTCTTTCAAATGCAGGCCCATGGCCGATTACCCCACTTTCACCATGTGCGGATGTGAGCTGCGCTCAGGCTGGTGGTCGAGGTCGCGGCTGACCAGCAGCAGGACCTCTGCCGACGCGTCGGAGACCTGCGCTTTGTAACCGGCGATGGAGCGGGCGAACACGTTGTAGATCACCACCGCAGGGATCGCTGCAACCAGGCCCAGAGCCGTGGCCAACAGGGCTTCGGCGATGCCGGGGGCGACGACGGCGAGGTTGGTCGTCTGGGTCTTGGCGATGCCGATGAAGCTGTTCATGATGCCCCATACGGTACCGAACAGGCCGACGAACGGCGCTGTGGAACCGATGGTGGCAAGCACGCCGGTGCCGCTGCTCATGTTGCGACCGCAAGCCGCTACCAGGCGCTCAAGGCGGAAGCTGACGCGCTCCTTGATGCCTTCTTTTTCACGGCTGTTGACCGACAGGCGCATCTCTTCGAGGGCATCATGGACCAGCAGGTTGGCCAGGGTGCCTTCCTTTGCCGCAGTGGCGCTGGCTTCCTTGAGGGAGGCGGACTTTTTCAGCTGGGCGATTTCACCGCGCAGGCGACGCTTGGCGCCCATCAACTCAAGACCCTTGGCGATCCAGATGGTCCAGGTGATGATCGAGGCGATGGCCAGGCCGATCATCACGATTTTCACGATGATGTCGGCGTTCTGGTACATGCCCCACGGCGACAGGTCATGGGCCATGCCCAGGGTGTTGTCGGCCTCGAGGACTTCGGGAGCGTCTTCACCAATCGCGTCTGCCGGTACTGCCTGGGCAGGATCGGTCGCGACCGGCGCCGCTGCCGGGCCGGCGTGGTCGGCCTGGGCAGGTGCGGCGGCGGCAGTCGGGGTGGCGGGGGCTTGTGCGTCAGCAAAGGCCGCGGTTGGCGCCAGCATCAGGCTGAGTAGCAGGGCGGCCACCGCGCTCCAGGCGCGAGGTCGTTTGGTTGGCGAAGCGGAGAGTTGAATACGTGTCATGCTGGGCCGGACCTGAAGGAAAAAGACGGTTAATGTTCTTCCAGGCCTCGTAAGGCCGAGAACAAAAGTGGTCCGCATTATTGCAAGTAATTCTTGTTAACAGAAGTAATAGCGTCTCTTTTTTTCCTGCATTGCTAGCCGCTCGTCCATTGCCAGCGCTGGTTTGTCCATTTTCAAGGAGAGTTTTCTGATGTCCGCACCCTCTGTTTTGATCGCCGGTTGCGGTGATGTCGGCAGTCGCCTGGCCACGCAGTTGTTGGCTGGCGGGTGGGAAGTCCATGGCCTGCGCCGTGACGTTTCGCGCCTGCCCGACGGGGTTGTCGGAGTGGCCGGCGACCTGTTCAACAAGGACTGCCCGGCAACTTGGCCGGTCGGTGCGGTGGATTACCTGGTGTATTGCGCGGCCGCCACCGATCACGATGAAGCGGGTTATCGGGCCGCTTATGTCCAGGGCTTGCAGCATGTGCTGGAGTGGCTGGACGACTATGGCCAGGTGCCCAATCGCTTGTTGTTCGTTTCCAGTAGCAGTGTCTACGGCCAGCAGCAGGGCGAGTGGATTGATGAGACTTCGCCAGCCGTGGCGGCGGGTTATTCAGGGCGTGTGATGCTTGAAGCGGAGCAGATTGCTCTCAATAGCGGCATCCCGGCCAGTATCGTGCGTTTGACCGGTATCTACGGCCCGGGTCGTGAATGGTTGCTGACCCAGGTTCGCCGCGGGTATCGCGTGGCGATCGATCCGCCGCTGTACGCCAATCGAATTCATGCCGATGACGCCGCCGGCTTGATGGCCTGTCTGCTCGAGGCGGACCGGCGTGGCGTGGCACTGGACGATGTCTATATAGGTGTTGATGACGAACCCGCCGCACTGGCGGATGTGGTGGGCTGGTTGCGCGAGTACATGGGTGTGACCGAATGGGCGGAGGACGCCACTGTGCGCCGCACCGGGAGCAAGCGTTGTAGTAACGCGCGGGCGAAGGCGTTGGGTTGGATGCCGAAGTATCCGAGTTTTCGCGAGGGTTATGCGGCGATCATTGAAGGGAATTGTTAACTGCCAGACGCCCGAATCAATCGTGGGAGCGAGCCTGCTCGCGAAGAGGTCGTAACATTCAACATTTATGTCGACTGATACACCGCTTTCGCGAGCAGGCTCGCTCCCACATGGGGCATGTGTGGATTACTGTTTTTCCAGCAGCCACTTGCGATTGCCCGGTGTGTACTGGGGCATTTCGTCTGCCTGGGCGGTATTCACCGCCTGGAAGATTTCCAGTTCCTTGCCTTTGCGTGCAAAGATCCAGGGGTTTCCTTGTCCGTTGAGTTGCAACCACATGTTGTCGTTGCCACCGCTCATCGATGCACAATCACCCGCCAGGCACAGCGCATAGCGATCGGCTTCCGGCAAGCCGATGACCTGGCCGTCGGCCTGGAACTGCACGCTATTGCCTTCGCCGGGGCCGCTGACGACCTTCCAGCTACCGCCCATGTACGCCGTGTACAGCGCGCGTTCGAAACTGGCACCCATCGGTGCGCCTTCCGGAACCGGAATCAATGCGCGGTCGAAGACCTGCTCGGGTTCGTTGTCGCTGGCGGCCTGGCTCAGTTGCTTGCCGTCACGCTTGAGCTCGCTGGCAGAGCTGCCATAAAAGTCGACTTTCCAGGCGCCGGACTGTTCGCCCAGCAACTTGCCTTCGACATTTTCAAAACCATTGGTGTAGCGGGCCTGACTGGCCTTGGTATTGACGTCCCACTCCAGGTTCGGACCATAGGCCTGGAGGGCTTCACGCAGGGGGCCGCCTTTGGCTGCAGCATCGATCGCCGCCTGGTTGATCCAGGTGCCGCTGATATCACGGTCGGCAGGGTTGCTGGCACAACCGCCCAAAAACAGGGCGAGCAGCGAGAGAACAAGCGCTTTGCGCATGGTGGAATCCTTTCAGACTTTCTTTACAGCAGAGCGGTCGGCGCAGCCATTGGCTGCGCCAGACGCGTTACTCGATGACCAGGATGGCATCCATTTCAACCTGCGAACCCTTTGGCAGGGCCGCAACGCCAATGGCGGCGCGTGCTGGGTAAGGCTGGTCGAAGTATTTGCCCATGATCTCGTTGACCTTGGCGAAATGGCTCAGGTCGGTGAGGAAGATGTTCAATTTGACGATGTCCTTGAACGAACCACCGGCGGCTTCGGCCACGGCCTTGAGGTTCTCGAACACCTGGACGGTCTGTGCTTCGAAGCCTTCGACCAGTTCCATGGTTTTTGGGTCCAGAGGGATCTGGCCCGACATGTAGACGGTGTTGCCAGCCTTGATCGCCTGGGAGTAAGTACCGATGGCGGCCGGGGCCTTGTCGCTGGTGATAACAGTCTTGGTCATGAATGACTCCTTGTAATGGATGGGTGGCTACGCGCGCATGCGGGTGATGCGGATCACCCCGGTCAGGGCGCGCAGTTTCTTGATCACACGGGCCAGGTGCACACGGTCGTGCACGCTGACCACCAGTTGGACCACGCTGATGCGACCATCGCGTTCATCCATGCTGATTTTTTCGATGTTGCCGTCGGCCGCGTTGACGCTGCTGGCCAGCAGGGCGATCAGGCCGCGCTGGTGTTCCAGCTCAACGCGCAGTTCGACGTTGAATTCGCCGGTGACATCCTTGGCCCACGAGAGCTGGATGCATTTTTCCGGGTTGTGGCGGATTTCGCTGATGTTACGGCAGTTGTCCAGGTGCACGACCATGCCCTTGCCCGCGGACAGGTGACCGACAATCGGGTCGCCCGGGATCGGTGTGCAGCACTTGGCGTAGCTGAGGACCAGACCTTCGGTGCCGCGGATCGCCAACGGACCTTCAGGGCTGGGTAACTGCTCGCCTTCGCCAAGCAGGCGTCGGGCGACGACGTAGGCCATGCGATTGCCCAGGCCGATGTCTTCAAGCAAGTCTTCGATCAGTTCGAGGCGGTACTCGGCAAGCATCGCTTTCACGCGCTCGGCCGGGATTTTTTCCAGCGAGCTGTCGAAGCCGTTGAGCACCTTGTTCAGCAGGCGTTCGCCCAGGCTGATGGACTCGGAACGGCGCTGCAGTTTCAGCGCATGGCGAATATGGGTGCGTGCTTTGCCGGTCACCACGAAATTGAGCCACGCCGGGTTCGGCCGTGCGCCGGGAGCACTGACGATCTCGACCGTGGAACCGCTTTGCAACGGTTCGGACAGCGGCGCGAGGCGACGGTTGATCCGGCAGGCAATGCAGCTGTTGCCGACGTCGGTGTGCACCGCGTAGGCGAAGTCGACCGCCGTGGAGCCCTTGGGCAGCTCCATGATCCGGCCTTTGGGCGTGAACACGTAGACCTCGTCCGGGAACAGGTCGATCTTCACGCTTTCGATGAACTCCAGCGAGTTGCCGGCCCGTTGCTGCATTTCCAGTACGCCCTTGACCCACTGGCGGGCGCGCGCATGCGTGCCTTTTGGCTGCTCGTCGCCGCTGGATTTGTACAGCCAATGGGCGGCGATGCCGTTGTTGGCCATCTCTTCCATTTCGCGGGTGCGGATCTGGATCTCGATCGGAACACCGTGCATGCCGAACAGCGTGGTGTGCAGCGACTGATAGCCGTTGGCCTTGGGGATCGCGATGTAATCCTTGAAGCGCCCCGGCAACGGTTTGTACAAATTATGAACAGCACCCAGCACGCGGTAGCAGGTATCGACCTTGTCGACGATGATCCGGAATGCATATACATCCATGATCTCGTTGAAGGCCCGACGCTTGCCGCGCATCTTCTTGTAGATGCCGTAGAGGTGTTTCTGGCGCCCGCTGACCTCGCCCTGGATGCCATCGATGGCCAGGCAATGGCTGAGGGATTCTTCGATCTTGTTGACGATTTCCTTGCGGTTGCCCCGGGCGCGCTTGACCGCCTGGTAGATTCGCGCGGAACGCATCGGGTGCATGGCCTTGAAGCCGAGGTCTTCGAATTCTATGCGGATGGCGTGCATGCCCAGCCGGTTGGCGATGGGTGCATAGATTTCCAGGGTTTCCTTGGCGATGCGCCGGCGCTTTTCGCCGGACAGCACTTCCAGCGTGCGCATGTTGTGCAGGCGGTCGGCCAGCTTGACCAGGATCACGCGAATGTCGCGCGCCATGGCCATGGCCATTTTCTGGAAGTTTTCAGCCTGGGCTTCGGCCTTGGTCTCGAAGTTCATCTGGGTCAGTTTGCTGACCCCGTCGACCAGTTCGGCCACGGTTTCGCCAAATTGTGCTTGCAGCGCTTCCTTGGCAATGCCGGTGTCTTCGATCACGTCATGCAGCATGGCCGCCATCAGGCTCTGATGGTCCATGTGCATGTCCGCAAGAATATTCGCCACCGCAAGTGGGTGCGTGACGTACGCCTCACCGCTACGGCGGCGTTGGCCGTCGTGGGCTTGTTCGGCGTAGAAATACGCTCGGCGGACCAGGTTGACCTGGTCTTTGCCGAGGTAGGTCGATAAGCGATCGGCGAGGGCGTCTATGCTCGGCATGATGACTCCTGCCGCAAGCTGTGTTCCCGCGCCGTGCTACGTCGACCAGGCATAGGCTTAGACGGCCTCGTTGGACTCGTCCTCGAATGCAGCGAAAAGCGGTTCATCTTCAACGATTTCGGCTTCGGCGATAGCTGCGTAGTCGATCAGGCCTTCAGCGATTTCACGCAGGGCGACGACGGTAGGCTTGTCGTTTTCCCATGCTACTTTCGGCTCTTTGCCGCCGGTGGCCAGTTGACGGGCACGCTTGGTAGAGAGCATGACCAGCTCAAAGCGGTTATCCACGTGTTCTAGGCAGTCTTCAACGGTTACGCGGGCCATGGTCTTCCTCGTAGCAAATGCAATATGCGCGCTGCCCGGATGGGCGAGCGGACTCAACAGTTTAAAAAATCACCAGCGTTTAGGGAAGCGCTGATTTTTTGACCAAGCTCTTCAACGCGCTGCAAGTGCCAATGTAAAGCCCTTGCAGCTGTTTTGGGAAGGGCTCTTTAGCCGAGTAATTCAGCCAGTAATTTGCCAAAACGTTGCTGCTGGCGTTTTTGTTGCAACTGATTGGCGCGGAAAATCGCCTTCAGGTCGTCCAGTGCGTGGGCGAAATCGTCGTTGATGATCAGGTAGTCGTAGTCGACGTAGTGGCTCATTTCGCTGACGGCTTCGCGCATGCGACCTTCGATGATCTCGTTGCTGTCCTGGCCGCGGTTGTCCAGGCGCTGGCGCAGGGCCTCCTGGCTCGGCGGCAGGATGAAGATCGAGCGCGCCTGGGGCATCAGCTTGCGCACCTGCTCGGCGCCTTGCCAGTCGATTTCCAGGATCAGGTCATGGCCTTCGTCCAGCGTCTGCTGCAGATGGCTCTGCGAGGTGCCGTAGAGATTGCCGAACACCTCGGCGCGCTCAAGGAAATCGCCGTGCTCGATCATCTTCACGAACTCTTCGCGCGAGACGAAGTTGTAGTTCACGCCATCCACTTCGCCCGGGCGCATCGCGCGGGTGGTGTGGGAAACGGAAACCTGGATCTGCGGCTGGGCGTCGATCAAGGCCTTGACCAGGCTGGTCTTGCCGGCGCCCGAAGGCGCGGAAATGATGTAGAGGGTGCCGGTGCTGTGGGTCATGGGGTTTGCCTTACTCAATATTCTGCACTTGTTCGCGCATCTGCTCGATCAACACCTTGAGGTTGACCGCAGCCTGGGTGCTGCGCGGGTCGAAGGCTTTGGAGCCCAGTGTGTTGGCTTCGCGGTTGAGTTCCTGCATCAGGAAGTCCAGGCGCCGACCGGCGGCGCCGCCGGACTTGAGCACCCGGCGAACTTCGATGATGTGAGTGCTCAGGCGATCCAGTTCTTCGGCGACGTCGCTTTTTTGCGCGAGCATGACCATTTCCTGCTCCAGGCGCTGCGGGTCCATCTCGGCCTTCATGTCGGCAAAGCGGTCGAGCACTTTCTGGCGCTGGGTGGCGAGCATCTGCGGAACCAGTTCGCGCAGGGTCACCACGTCTTCTTCAATGGACGTCAGGCGATCGTTGATCAGCCGTGCCAGCTCCGCGCCTTCGCGCTCGCGGCCGGCCTTGAGCTCTTTGAGGCCCTGGTTGAACAGTGCCAGTGCCTCGGCGTTCAGCGCTTGCGGGTCGGTCGCGTCGCCCACCAAGACGCCGGGCCAGGCCAGCACTTCGAGTGGGTTGAGCGCAGCCGGGTTCTTGATCAGGCTGGCAATGGTCTCGGCGGCCGCAACCAGTTGTGCTGCGCGTGCCTGGTCCACCTGCAGTGGTTTACCGGTATTTTCTTCGGTGAAGCGCAGGGTGCATTCGAGCTTGCCTCGGGAGACAGCCTGGCGCAGCGCTTCGCGTACGGCGCCTTCGAGGTCGCGGAAGGACTCCGGCAGGCGCAAGTGGGGTTCCAGGTAGCGGCTGTTGACCGAGCGCAGCTCCCAGCTCAGGGTGCCCTGGCCCCCGGCTTTCTCGACGCGGGCGAAGGCGGTCATGCTGTGCACCATGGAGGTACCTCGCAATGCAGATCGGCGCGCAACTGACGTTCCGGCAATCCGATATGAATGAATTTAAGCCGACTGGCAGCAAAGGCGCAGGATTGTAGCGCAGTGGCGTGGATGCGCCCAAACACACGGTGTGACAAAGGCCTGCAGGTCGTCGGCAGCGGGCTGTGCAGAGCCTTCGCTCGTCCGAGGATTTTTTTAGAAGTGCCCAGTCGTGGCTGGCGGCTCTATAATGCTCCGCAGTTTTCCGTCCCCGTACAGGTATCCCTTATGAAACGTCCAAGTGGTCGCGCTGCCGATCAGCTCCGCTCGATCCGCATTACCCGCAACTACACCAAACACGCCGAGGGATCCGTACTGGTCGAGTTCGGTGATACCAAGGTCATCTGCACCGTCAGCGTCGAAAACGGCGTGCCGCGGTTCCTCAAGGGCCAGGGCCAGGGCTGGTTGACGGCCGAGTACGGCATGTTGCCGCGCGCCACCGGCGAGCGTAACCAGCGTGAAGCCAGCCGCGGCAAGCAAGGCGGCCGTACCCTGGAGATCCAGCGCCTGATCGGCCGTTCCCTGCGCGCTGCGCTGGACATGTCCAAGCTGGGTGACATCACCCTGTACGTTGACTGCGATGTGATCCAGGCTGACGGTGGCACGCGCACCGCCTCCATCACCGGCGCCATGGTTGCCCTGGTCGATGCCTTGAAAGTGATCAAGAAGCGTGGCGGCCTGAAAGGCGGCGACCCACTCAAGCAAATGATCGGCGCCGTGTCGGTGGGCATGTATCAAGGCGAACCTGTGCTCGACCTCGACTACCTGGAAGATTCGGCGGCCGAGACCGACCTGAACGTGGTGATGACCAGCACTGGCGGCTTCATCGAAGTCCAGGGCACTGCCGAAGGCGCGCCGTTCCAGCCTGAAGAGCTGAACGCCATGCTGGAACTGGCGAAAAAAGGCATGAACGAAATCTTTGATCTGCAAAAGGCTGCACTGGCCGACTGATCTGGATACCTGTAGGCAAGGAGGGCGCCATGAGTGAAGAGCAACAGCTACTTCCCACCCCGAGCAAAGAGGTTCGGCAGTGGGCTATGTTTTGTCACTTGTCCGCCTTGCTGGGGATCTGGATTCCATTCGGTACGCTGATCGGCCCGCTGGTTCTGTGGCAGATGAAGCGCGAGATGGACCCGTTCATTGACGCGCAGGGCAAGGAGGCGCTGAACTTTCAGATCACGGTCGCCATTGCTTCCGCCATTTGCTTGCTGCTGATGCTGGTGATTATCGGGTTTTTCCTGTTCGGCCTGGTGGCGATTGGGGCGCTGGTCTTGACCATCATCGGTGGTGTGAAAGCCAATGAAGGGGTGCCATATCGGTATCCGTTCACCTGGCGGTTGATCAAATAACGATCAGCGAAGATCTTTTTGTGGGAGATTCTATGGTTGAGGGGAAGCCCTCAACTGGTTTTCGGTTGGTATTCACTCTGCCCCTTCAGCAGGGCGAATACGATACGAGCGAGCTTGCGAGCCAGCATCACCAAGGCTTGAGTGGTGCTGAAACCCCGATTTCTTTGTTCTTGGTAAAACCCTTTCCAGGCTTCGGTTCGACTCGCCGACATAGCCGCATTGTGCAGAAGGCGGCGGGCTTCTGG